>CAIMDZ010000215.1 GCA_903839875.1 uncultured Bacteroidota bacterium | reverse complement strand
AGACAAATAAACAACAAAGGGGGCATATCGCCCCCTTTTTATACGACTAATTTCTCAATAATTTTCTCGGACAACAGTGATTTTAAATATTATTCTGGTCTAATTATTTTTTGGTTGCATGAATATTGAACAATATGACTATTCGGTGAATGAGTGTTTACAAACATTTGAGTTTGAAAGCGAAGGAACTAATGGAAAAATAAAGAAAATTGTCAGGTTCAGTCCTGAAAACGCAGATGGTGTTACCTATTTTAATATAGCTTTTGGAGATGCGATAGGGAAAACTGGAAGATTAAATGACAAGGCGATATCAGATAATAAAGATACTAACAAAATTCCTGGTACTGTAGCCGCCACCATACTTGAATTCACAGAATATTTCCCGGATGTTATGGTGTATGCAAAGGGCAGTACACCTTCAAGAACCAGGTTATACCAAATGGGAATAGCCGCTAATTGGGGAGATATTGATCAGGTACTAAAAGTATATGGGTTTAAAGAAGGGAAATGGCTTATGTTTCGCAAAAACATTAACTATGAAGCATTTTTAGCTGTTCGGAAAAAGCCGTAATTTTGATTAACTTAAATATTGGATTTATGAAACAAGCTGTAAAAAAACCACTTAAAGCTATCATAAACAAGAACATGAAGAGTTACGAAAACGATCCCTTTGTTATTAAAAAGAACAAAGAGTCGAAAGCGTTTTTGGAGAAACATGGTTTTCCTGAGGAGTTGGTTAATAAGAAGTAGCTATTGCAATCATCGTAATTTTGACCTGACAGAAAAGCAGTCACTGAAAATGTTATCTTCAATGCGAAACCAATAACAAATGAGTACTGCAGCAAAGAAACTAAAACTATATAGCCTGGAAGAGGTAACTGACAAGTACATTGGTAAACACGGGACGGCAAAACGTGACGCCTTTGAGCAGGAACTAAAAATTGAACTGCTAAGTGGTGCGATTAAGAAAGCAAGGCAGGAGCGGAATCTAACGCAGCAGCAATTGGGCGAATTGGTGGGTGTTCAGAAAGCGCAGATATCGAAACTTGAAAATAGTGTTACTGATGCAAGGTTTGAGACGATCCTCAAAGTGTTTAAGGCGCTTGGGGCGACGGTGAATTTTAATGTGCAGATGGGGTGAGGAAATTAAGTTTGCATTTGTTTGTGATGGGAGTCTTGCAATTAATGGGAATGAAAGAAGGATTTGACCAGAGAAACTACGTTTGTTTACTTAATAGATTGGTTAGAAAAGAGCGAAAGCCAAGCCGTATGTTTTTTTGGGTGGGGGTGTGAGAAATGGGTATCTCAATGTTTGCAATTTATAGGTAACTTTGAGCAATTGCAGTAAACATTTTATGGCCAGATGTTCCATATTCCTATCGGTGTTTTTGTCGATTTTATCTTGTCAAAGCATTCATGTCAACATAGGTCAAAGATCTTATGAGGTACCACAATCGTATAAAGACACAATCAACAAGATCATTAACAGTCTCGACAATTGCCAAAACTGCAACTATATTGTTTGTAAAGTCGCGTTGGGGAATTGTTTTGGCGAAAGCCTTGTTGCCCACACGAGAATCATTTGGACAGATGGCAGACATTATTTTCAAAGAGATATTACTAAATCAAAATCAACAAATAGAAGTGTTAAAGATCATACCATCGAGAAAAATAGTTCAGCTTTATTTTGTTATTTTTCTGCCAACCACATTGACACAATAGCTACGCTCCCCATAGGCGGGGGGACAATGGATCCAGTTTCTTACTGTGATATTATAGTCAAAAATGGCGCATTATTCTATAATAAGAGGTTTGAGATGACACCATTTTTCTCCACAACGGATACGCTACACTCTTTATATGTTTTTGTTAAGCTGGTTTGCGAATAGAGGAGTTTCGTAAGACGTGAAGGAGGTGGTAAGTATTGAAAGCCTTCCGGTGGGGGTGTATTTGGTGAGGGTGAGTGATGGGATGTGGAATTGTGAGGTGGTGAGGGTGGTGAAGGAGTAGGGGCGCGAGTTCATAGGGCGTTGCCCTATGCTATGGGATTTATCCCCGTTGGGGAATTCCGTGTTACATACGTGCGAGTGGGTGGGTAATAGAGACGGAATGCATTCCGTCTCTACGAATGCGGGTGGAAGGTGCGAGGGTGCAAACATCAGCGGCACTTGTCAATGGCATATGGTGGCGCCTCGTAAAATATTCAATTGCATCGGCTTCAGTTCCTTGATTACCGTCCGGTACTGCGGATGTGCCTATGGTGAAGCTATGGCGTTGAAAAGAGTGAAGATGACAATAAGCATTAATCATCAAACTTTCATCACTTCCACTTCTTCGGTGTTATTATAGGCCTGTTCCACCTGCTTTTGAATGTGATCAACAGTGGTTGTATCATAATAGGCTTCCCCGCAATTGCCGCAAATTGAAGCAGCTACATTTTTAACAACAACAAAAGCATCTTTTACAAAAGTGCTGAAGTGTGTTTTTCCTGGCTTACAGTTTCCGGTCTTACAAATTACACAAGTCATAGCGGTATCATTTTTTCTTTGAAATCAGGATCCCATTTATCAATATCCGGTTGGTAGCAGGTAATTATTATGCATTCCATTGTCTCCGGATTTTGAGCAATTACCACATGCCACCGCCTGTTGTTAACAAATTTAAGCATTAAATTGCTCATATAAGGCTTGTCATTAGTGTAGATTTTAATAATTGTTCCATATTTAACAACCTCCTCAACCTCTGAACTACGAATAAACCTGGAAATCATTGCTTTTACAGCATGATCTGAATACAAGAATCCGGAACAATTAATTGCATCCACGGGTTAGTTTATAGAACAAAAGTAAAATAAATGCTCAACAAGATTTGTCAGCTTTTCAAAAGTTGACAAATCTGAATCCTACCGTGGTTATTTAGTTTATGCGGTATAGATATTTAACCCAATTGTTCCCGGTAGCAGGTATCGTTTGTCGAGTTAGTTTTTTTCCTGACCATATTCATTTTGCCCTATGACTTTAATCATTTAATTGTTGTTTCTATTATAGTGCTTCCTTGTGCTTCCTTAGTACATAATGCATTCCATCTATTTTTATATAAAAAATTAAGGGCTATTCCCAAACCTTTGCCATTTTTTTAATGTCTATATTGTTGCATGGAATTTTAATTTCACGCAATTAATCCCTATTTTGTATTACCACACACTTACCTTAACTGAATGAAATACATATACACACTATTCTTTTGCTGCCTTTATTTTGGTGCAAATGCCCAGATCATTGCCCCTGACACCGTATGTGTGGGCACCACAGTCAATTTTACTACTTCGCACACTGCAACAACCTATTCATGGGATTTCAGCCCGATGAATATAATACAGCCCATTTCCACCATCTCCACTTTTTTTACCAGTGGGCTTACAAACCCCGCCTGGACCTGCTTTAATAAAGATGGCGCCAATTACTACTGCTTTGTTACCGACTATTCTACCGAACACCTGAAAAGGCTAAGTTATGGCACCAACATTAACAGCGCCCCCGTGGTTACGGATTTTGGTACACTGGGTATGGCAGGCACAAGGCTGGAGTGTGTAGATATAGTAAAAGATACGGCAACCGGAATGTGGTATGGCCTGATGGTAGACAATACCTCGATGGGCGTGCTTAGTTTCGGCAGTTCATTGTCCAATACGCCGACCTGTGTTGTTACCGCCTATCCCACGCATATGAGCTGGACGCACCAGGTGACCATTAAGCGCTGGCATGGCAACTGGACCGCATTTATAGCTAACCGGAATACTACCATTACCCGTTTTGATTTTGGGTCTTCACTCACCAATGTTCCTGTAATAACCGATATCCCCAATGTGGGCAGCGTAGCTAACCCCTGCAATTTCAGCCTGTATGAGCAGGGCGGCAACTGGTATATGCTGGTCACCAGTCTTATTGTTCCTAACATCACCCGTTATGATTTCGGTACTAACCTGCTCAACAATGCGCCTGCCGGTACTTTGTTACCCAGTCCGGGGGGTATGCTTTTTCTGCCGCGCTACATAAACCTGATTAACGATTGCAACAACAACCTGATCGGTTTCATCGGTAATGAGACCGGTGATATTATCCGGCTTGATTTCGCAGGCAGTATCACCAATCTGCCTGCATTTACTGTTGTCGGGAGCGCCGGTGCAACTACTATAAACGGCGCTACACCATGCGCTTACAGCGATTCATTCTGTTTCTTAACGGTCAACTATTCGGGCGCTATACTAAGGTATTTTCCTCTTTACTTTACTCCCCAGGCATTTATCAATTATTATAATCCTGCACAGCCTTATACCTATACTACTACCGGTACTTTCGGGGTTTCGCTGTTTTGCGATATGGGATATACTTCAGGGCCTTTTGTGTACTGCAAAAACATTGTGGTGGTAGCGGGCACCGGAACTGCAACAAGGAAAGATACAACTATATGTGCCGGAACTCCTTTTACGTTGTATGCAGATACTACCGGTAAGTATTTATGGAGCACGGGCGATACTACCTTTTCTATTCTGCGGAGTACAGCAGGCCTGTATTGGGTAACTACAACTACTGGCGCATGCAGGTATAAAAGCGATACAACCAATGTTACCTATGCGTCTGTTATCAGTGTAAATCTCGGGCCGGACACAGCTTTTTGCATAGGAGGCAGTATTACGCTTGACCCTGCTGTTCCCGCAGGGACAACCCTAAATTGGAGCACAGGCGCTACATCACCTTCCATTACTGTTAATGCTGCGGGGAAATATTGGGTAAGTGTCAATAACGGAGGCTGCACAGGCAGCGATACGGTGAACATATCAGTCAACCCGATGCCGGTGGTTGATCTTGGCCCAGATCAGTCAGTATGTACCGGGGATCCTGTTACCTTGCAGCCAACAGGTACCTATGTTTCACCCACCTATTTGTGGAGCACCGGCAGCACTGCCGCAAGTATTTCACCCACTACATCCGGTAACTATTGGTTAAAAGTGACTGTTGGCGGTTGTACGGGAGCTGATACCGTAGAAGTTGACTTTAAACCAATTCCCCAGGTCAAATTGGGGAATGATACATCCATCTGCCCCGGAAATGTGCTCACCCTTGGAGCGCCTGAACCTCCGGGAACAAAGTATTCATGGAGTACCGGCAGCACAGATTCCTCAATATCTGTTTCAGAAGCAGGTACCTATACCCTGAATGTGGATTTGAATGGGTGCAAAGCTTCAGCGGCTATTATTATCAACATGGGTGGTTTGGATAGTGTGAACCTTGGGCCGGATACCTCTTTGTGTATAGGAGACCAGGTAGAACTGAAGGCAAATAATAAAAATGCAATTTGGAGCACAGGCCATAAAGGCTCATCAATAATAGTGCAGTATCCCGGTGTTTACTGGGTTTCGGTAGTGGAGCCTTGCGGCATAATTACCGATACTGTAAAGGTAGATTTCCACATGTGCGACCTGGCATTCCCGTCTGCCTTTACACCAAATGGCGATGGTAAAAATGATATCATAGGCGTATTGGGGACGCTGAAATATTACAGGGATTTCTCGCTGAGCATCTTTAACCGCTGGGGCCAGCGGGTATTCTATACCGAAGATATTTATGCAGGCTGGGATGGCATTTTCAACGGTGCCAGGCAGGACCTGGGCACCTATTTCTACATGATCTTTTACAGCCTTGAAGGTAAGAAGGGGATGATGAAGGGCGATTTTCAGTTGATCAGGTAGGCAGACAAAAAAAAATGGTTAAACCTTAACGCACCTTGTGATTTTCCATTTTTTACTGTATATTTGCAGTCCAAATTTTATTGTTTAACGCAAAATAATTTCTATTATTATGTCGGTAAAAATTCGACTCCAGAGACATGGGTCTAAGAAACGCCCATTCTATTTCATCGTTGTGGCAAGCACTGCTGCTCCCCGTGATGGCAAATTCATTGAAAAATTAGGTACTTACAATCCGTTGACCGTACCGGCAACTGTTCGCATCAGCCGCGAGCGTTCACTGCATTGGCTCGATAAAGGTGCTCAACCTACCAATACGTGCCGCCGTATCTTATCCTTTAAGGGCGTTTTGTTCCTGAAGCACCTGATGCGTGGTGTATCTCTTGGCCTGTTTGATGAGGCTACAGCCATGGAGAAATTTGAAAAATGGAATGGTGAGCACGAAGAACTGGTGGCCCGCCGCGAAGAAACGCACCGCAAGCACAGAAGCGACAAGCGCAACGAAACTATGCGTGAATCAGTTCGCAAGATCGAAGAAAAGAACATTGCACGTGCACAGGTAGCAGAAGCGGAAGCTGATGTGGAAGCTGAAAATGCAGCGCCGGCAGAAAATGCTGAAGGTTAATCTGAAATCATAATTTAAGACATAAATTTTATGTCCCGGTTTTACCGGGACATTTTTAGTTTGGATAAGAATACCATGGATAAAGATCATGATGGAGAACACGGTATTAGTTGCACCCACCTCAAATAGTTACCAGAACCGGGTTATTGCGGGCGGGGATTGGCAGAGTTAATATAATCAATTTCCGTAGAAAGGCTGTTTCTTACTTTTTCTCTGACAGTCAGATAGTAAGACTTTAATTCCTTATCTGTATAGTTTCTGTCATCAGTGAGCAATTTTGCATTCCTGAAATCAAATACATTCAGATTAAGTGCATAATCCGATAGGGGGCCTCTGAAATTGACGAGATTACCGAACATTCCCACAGTTATCATCAGATCGTCTTTCAAAGATATGTTACTATAATTAAACTTATTTTTTGAGGCTATAAATAGTATATCTCCATGTTGGTCTGACTTAAGTGGATTAAAGAGCGTTACCTGAAACCCTGCTGCATTCAATGTTTTAGCTATTGACGGAGCAAAAGAATTATGACTAAAATCAAACACGGCGCCATTTTCAATGATCAATATGCCATTTTCGGTGAGCATATCATGACATTTTTTAAAACTCTCAAAACTAATCATTTGTTCAGGAATATTTTCACCCACAATTACATCAATCATTATCAGATCAAATTTCTTTTTGCAAGTATTGATGTAGTGCCGGCCGTCATCAATCACATTATCATGTTTAGCCATTCCAAAGTATTGAACGCCATAATCGTAAATCCTTTTGTCAAGTTCAACTGACTCAACCTCTTTATATTGATCACTCATTATTTTGTACAAGCTGCCAGCTCCTAAACCCACCAATAAGGCTGATTTTTTTTCTGGAAATATTTTTAGTAGTTGTTTTGTAAAATTGACATAGTACAACAAGCTCTGGGATGGCATTTCAGCTACAACTGAGTTTTGTGTTATGTTGTTTGTTCTTAAACTTCGTAATTTCATGGGGCGTCTGTCGGCGGTTTGTTCATATTCATCAACTATTTTCAATTCACCCAATAATCCTTCTGAGCAATCCACAACCGTTATTTTTTTTAATGAAGGCAATTCATGGCGATTGAATAAAACACCTGCAGAGAGAAAAAGAATGCCTATAAATGTAATTATTTTTTTGTGTGTATATTTTTGTTTGATTAACAATACCATTGCAATTATTGAAACACATAAACCTATAATTTTTACAGGATTGCTGATACCATATTCAGGAATAATAAGAAAGCCAACCAGCAATGTAAAAACAATTCCGCCGCTTGTTGAAAGTGCATATATGCTTCCAGCCGATTTGCCTGATTCCTCTGCTTTTAGGGTAATTTGATAAATTATCATTGGGCTAATCATAGCCATCAAAAAAATCGGAGGAAACAAAAATAAAACTTCTGAAATAAATAATCCTGAAAAGAACGAAAATGAGATGGTTTGCATCATTATGTATTTGGCTAAAGAAGGCATCAGCGTTACTAATACACCACTCAATAAAAATATCCAAATAATTTTTTCGACTGATTGAAATTTTGGTCTTGTAGTCAGGTAACCGCCTGCATAATAGCCGCTCATCAATGCAAATAATGTGATGGATAAAGTTGCCGCCCAACTGTAAATGGAGGCGCCGAAAAATGGTGAAAGTAGTTTAGCGCCAGCAATTTCAGTAACCATCACAGCCCCCCCTTCAATGAAGGAAATAAGATAGAGGTATTTTGCTTTCATGTTAATTAAAATTTTGTAATCATACCAGAACTGTTTATTCATAGCGGTTGTTTTTTTTACCGCAGTCAATGCAAGCATACCTGCCGGAAGGCCATAGGAGATTCGCAGTTCATTCTATTGCCCCCTCGCTCCCCGCTGTGCCATCTGCAACGCTTTTGCAGCCTGTTCATTATCCGGATTCTCTTCCAGCAGGTCGCTGAATATTTTCTCCGCCTTTTTGAAATCCTTCCGGAACATGGCTATCTGGCCGGCCATAAATGCAGTTTGCATGTCTATTGAGGAAATGGCCATTGCTTTATCAATGGCATATTGTGCAGAGTCAATGTTGTTAGAATTGGCGTAGGCCTCCGCAAGCTGGTTCCAAATCTCCATATCATCGGGATACTTTGCAGCCGCCTTTTTGAAGTATCCTGTTGCTGTTGGTATATCTTTTTGCTGCATGGCGGTAAAGCCTTTAAAGCCATTTCTTTCAGGGTCGTTTCTGAGTATGGTACACAAAGGAACACCATCAGCAGTGATCACATGGATGGCCATTGAAGAAGGGAAGTAGCCATGCTGCAATTGCTCTCTGTCCAGGAATCTGCCGTAGTAGATGGCATAATCCCAGTTCTTTTGGTTCTTCTGGTAAAAGCGGCTGTACATAGGGTAGAACTTTACAGGGGCAACCTTTGCATATTCTACCATAGGTTCGCCGCAGTTGGTGGCAACAACAATGGTATCGTTTGGCGACCGTTTCTTCAGCTCATTCTCCAGCAGCCAGGTATAACCCTGCTTGATAGAGTTCATGTAGTAGTCAGTTTCATAAATACCATAAGCATTTTTGATGCCACCTTCTAATTCATTGAAATAAACATATTCATTGGGGTGGTTGGCAAACATGAACCGTGCAGGAAGAATAATAAGGATCAATACAATACCCGCAATAGCATACTTGCCTGAGCTATTCGCCAATGATTCAAAAACATAAACGAAGAACAAAGCAGCAATTACCGCCACAGGTGGTATCACAAACATCACGTGCCTGAGGCCATCATATATTACAGAGTGCTTGTAGAGTATGTACAATATAGGAAACAATACCGCAAAAAAGACCATCCACAGATCCGGCCTGCCAAATTGTTTGGTCATCTTTACCACACCTATTAATGCGCCCGCCATGCCTATAAGCAGATAAAGCGGCAGCCCCATCCACAACCATTTAAGCATGTAACTGGATGGCAGTGTTTCAGGAGAGATACTTACCATGTGGCCGTCATACAACATCCTGATAGTCAAACCACCCAGCGGGTTGCTTGACATTACGGTAAGCGCATCCAGCGGATTACTCAAAGGCGCCTCTAAAGCATAGGGCCACCAGAGTATAGCCACAAAATAACCAATGAATCCGGTCACGGCCAGGTGCAGAATTGTTTTGCCGAAAGTTTTGCCTTTGTGCAATTTTCTCTGCCAAACAGCAACGGCAAAAAATAATACCAGGTAGGCTGCCAGCAGCAATCCCCCGATCCTGATACTTAAGCAAAGCGCAATGGCAAGGCCTAATAAAATGGTATGTTTCCATTTCGGGTTTTCAAGATTTTTAAGCCATACAACCATAGCATAGAGCGCCAGCACATAAGTGGCTGCAAAGGGAGCATCTTTGGGGTTATTGAATGCTTCGCCAAAATACCTGCCTGTGAAGAATATAAAGATAACCGCAACAATAGCAGCCAGCCAGCCTCTCATTTCCTTTGCCAGCAGACCTGTTGCCAGAATGCCGGTAAACCCGAACATCATAGTCCAGTAATGGCGGAACAGGAACGGGTCTTTTGGATGAAAAATACTCATCAGCATTGTGGCAAACCCATCAAAAAACCCGCCATAGTACTGAAGCTCTTTTTTAAGAATATATGGGTCTGAAAGTACCGCCTTGTTTGCCCCAAATGATTTTATATAATCCCATACAAAACCTCCGTAGGTGTTTTGTGTTATTTCATCGCCGGAGATACCATAAAGCGGTACACTGACGATCATGTAAACAAATATCAGCGCACAAAGGACCCAGAATATCTTCTTAAGCAATTGTTCATTCATTGGTTGCATAAAAGCTGCGGTATTTGCTGCCAAATATAATGTAGATGTGCCACACTTTAAAAGTGCGGCACATCTGGGAGGCTTATTTCTTTTTTCTGTCCTTTCTGAATTTCCGCATGATGGAAATGAGTACCCCGGTGTCTTTCAGCGCTTTTTTAACAATGGCAAATGAAGAACCTTTACTTTGCCCTGATGTGCGGGGCAGGTATTTGGATTCTACTTCGATCACTTTTATGCCCAGGAAGAGCAGTTTGGCGCAGATCTCGCTTTCTATTAGCGAACTGGTGAGTTGAAGGTCAAGTTGGTCAATATCTGCTTTTTTGTAGATCTTGGTCCAGTTTACATCCCTGAGGTCTATACCTATGAAAACCTTATTTAATTTTTTATTAAATAAGGAAAGAATGTTCCTGAATACACTATAAGAGGTATTTTCCTTACGGTAAAAGGAAATAAATGTGCCCGGCGCAACTACGGGGTAGGGCAGGTATTCATCCACATCAAACTGGCCATCACCCGGAATGAATGCTATATTCTCATACCTGCTGTTATCGTAGATAGACTTTAATGCCCCGCCTATGCCTTTATTTTGCTGATGCAAAACAGTTCTAACCTCAGGAAACTGCTTTTCCAATTTTAAAGCAATCTCTCCTGAACCGTCTGTACTGCAATCATCTACTATAATGATTTCAAAAGTACTGGTGATCTTTTGCATCACCTCCCGCAGGTGAGCAACGACATGCTCTAATGAACCGGCCTCATTGTAACATAAAACTCCGACAGACCAGGTTTGCATGCAGATACAGGTTTAATAAGCGTTTATTACATCAATAACCCGCGCGACCTCTTCGTCAGTCAACTCAGCAAACATGGGTAGTGATACACAATGGTTTGCAAGATATTCTGAATTTGGAAAATCACCAGCCTTATGGCCAAGGTGCGCATAAGCTTTTTGTAAATGGCATGGCACCGGGTAGTGGTAAGCTGGGATAATATCATTTTGCTCCAGGTGCTTCACAAAGGCATCCTTATCCTCAACAGTTACCACAAACAAATGGTAGATACTTTTTGCCCATGATGGCTGTGCCTGCATGGTTACCTTTGAGTTGTTGATTTTGGATTGATAAAGGCCGGCAATACTCCGGCGCTTTTCATTCCATTCCTGCAGGTATTTCAGCTTAACACTAAGTGAGGCTCCTTCCAGGCCGCCCATTCTCATATTGTATCCAATCTCATCGTGATAATATCGAACGGTCATGCCGTGGTTGCGCAGGCTTTTCAGGTGAGCTGCATATGCATCGTTGTTGGTGGTGATACCGCCGGCTTCGCCACATGCGCCCAAATTCTTACCGGGGTAGTAACTATAGCAGGCCATTTCACCAAAACCGCCAACACAGGTATTGTTAAACCTGGCGCCCTGTGCCTGTGCAGCGTCTTCCACCATGAATATATTGTGCTTGTCGGCGATCTTCTTAACGGCGTCTATATCAAAAGGCTGGCCGTAGAGGTGAACGCCTATTATAGCCTTGGTATTTTTGTTGATCTTAGCCTCGATCTTCGAAGCATCTATCTGCCAGGTATCCGGTGTGCAATCTACGAATACCGGGGTAGCTCCGGCATGCGAAACACCCCAAGCCGTAGCAATAAAAGTATTTGCCGGAACGATCACTTCATCACCGGGACCGATGCCCAATGCCAGCATGGCGAGATGAAGCGCTGATGTGCCGTTGTTTACGCCCAGCGTATGCTTTACTCCGCAGAATGCAGAGAATTCATTTTCAAATTTCTCAACGAAAGGGCCTCCTGAGAAAGCGGTCTTTTCATAAACCTGTTCGAAAGCTGCAAAAATTTCAGCCTTAATTTTCTGGTGTTGCCTTTTCAGGTCGAGGCATTGTATCTGTGACATAATTAGTTAGTCTTTTAGATTTTTTTTGATCAGTTTTGCAGGATTGCCTGCAACAATGGTGTTGGGCGCTACATTCTTTGTTACCACAGATCCGGCGCCAACAATTGCTCCTTCACCTACCGTAATACCGCACAATATAGTAACCGATGAGCCTACCGAGGCACCTTTCTTAATAAAAGTTTCCTCCAGTTTCCAGTCAGCTTCGGTTTGTACACTGCCATCAGGATTGGTGGAGCGGGGAAAACGGTCGTTGATGAATGTAACGTTGTGCCCTATGAAAACATTGTCTTCAATATGCACACCTTCGCAAATAAAGGTGTGGCTGGATATTTTACAGTTTTTACCAATGGTAGCGCCTTTCTGTATCTCTACAAAAGCGCCCACCTTTGAATTGTCATCAATGGAACAACCATAAGCATTTACAAAATCAAAAATGCGTACGTTTTTTCCGACCTTAACATTATTGAGCGATTGTTTTTCGGTATTCTTTGTGAGTAATTCCATCAAATGGTTATTGAAATTTTATAGGTACTTCTTTTCCTTTATTTTTTATTGATTCCTGGGCAGCTTCCAGGACTTTCACTACTTCCAGACCCACTTTCCAGTCAGATACGGGTGTTGTGCCTTTTTCTATGGCGCTAATGAAATCGGATGCCATGCCGGCCAGCGCCTCGCGTTGCTCCAGCTTTGGTACGTAAATATCACCGGCCCTGTAGTCTATCAGCAATCTGGCTTTTTCTTCATCATTTTTTACGGTATAACCCGTGTCGTAAACCTTCACTTTTTCACTTGGTTCCACATCATCAAACACGATCATCTTCTTTGTGCCGCCAATGAGTATTTTCCTGATCTTAACAGGAGAAGACCATGAGCAGGAGAAATGCGCTACATGTCCTGTGTCGTAGTTGACGGTGAGGTAGGCTACATTTTCGAGCCCGTTTGGTGTATGCGAGATACCAGTGGCATTTACGCTGACAGGCCTTGCATCAATTATGTAAAATAAAATGGAAATATCATGTGGCGCCAGGTCCCAGAGAACATTAATATCCGGCTGAAAGAGCCCAAGGTTGATACGGGTGGAATCGAAATATTGTATATCGCCGATCTCGCCCGAAGTAATCAGGTCTTTTATTTTACGAACGGCCCCGGTATAAAGGAACGTATGGTCCACCATTAAAACCAGGCCCTTTGACTTACTGATGGCAATCAATTCCTCCGCCTCTGCCGATGATTGTGTCATCGGTTTTTCGATCAGCACATGTTTACCGTGTTCAAGGGCTTTTTTGGCCAGCGAATAATGATGCTGCACGGGTGTGGCAATAACAACTGCATTAACGGCAGGGTCATTGAGCGCATCATCAAAATTGGAAGTAGTGCGGATATTGGGATATTGTTTTTTTATAATTTCAAGCCTTTCAGCCCGCATGTCTATTACCCATTCCACCTTAGAGCCAGCGACTGAAGAAAAATTCCTTACCAGGTTTGGCCCCCAGTATCCGTAACCAATAATTGCAATTCCTGCCATGTTGATTTATAAAAGTCGGCAAATTTACTAACCTTTATAAAACTTTTAAAGTATTAGGCCAATTAAATTATTAATTTCTTTGTGGTTAAAGCTGTCGCTTAACCTGCGATTTGTCAACATCCTACCAATCCTGCAAAATAATGAGCTCTTGGCTGCTGCATAGCATGTGAACTTATTTACCATGCTGGTGATGCTCAGTTAGTATTTCTCTTGCATTATCCGAGTTTACATGCATATGCAGCATGCTGCCAAATTTCCGGCATTCGTCGAGCCTGCAGGAGTTTACCAGTTTACCTTCATGCACGCACATATCCGGACAATCATCGCACATATCCACAGTGCCGTCAGGCAATATATCGGGCCCCTGGATAACGCCGACACCCATTGCTTTTACCGGGTGAAAGAACCGAACCGGATTGGCAAGGCAATACAGCAGGTAGTTTTTAAATGCTTTTCTTACTTCTTTATCGAAGAAACTCATAAAAAAGATATTCTTACCCAATTTCATGCGTGGATAAACCAGATACTTTGATTTCAGAATATGATGCATTACCTGAACCCATTCCATGGTTTTTTTTCCATATGCGCCGAAAATATGTCCATTGTTATTGGTAATTAAATTTCCTATCAGCCATTTGAAAGAGGTATGATCCATTGTGCCGCCCAGGTAGGAAGTAGCTTCATAACCCGGAAAATGTTTTTTGATCATACTATACACTTCCTGTGACGGAACGTTGGCAATATTCATTGTTTCTGCAGGAAAAGCATAACCAAGCGTGTTGGCATTAACAGAAACATTGTTGCCTTTATCAGTACAATATTCAAGTCCGTCGAGGTCGGGAAGCCCCCTGTAAGTAATAAGTGAGACACCATTCACATAGTCCACGTTGTCTATTGCCCATTTGATAAAATCCGGTACTTCCACCAGGTTATTCCTGTTCACCGTCATCCCAAAATGCGCATAGGAGATGCCGCATTTCTTAACGAGTTTCGCGAATTTCAGCCTCAGGTCATTTAATTGTGCTTCATTCTCAATCTTTTCCTTGTTAAATTCAGGCCTGGTTTGAGTGCTGTCAACATGAAAACTAAGGCCGGTAAGCCCCGCCTTTCTCAGGTTAATTAGTTTTTCTTCATTCAGGGCATATCCATTGGTAAGCATAACGCTTTTCATACCATTGTCTGTAATAAACTGTATTATCTCAATAATAGCGGGATGCAGAAAAGGTTCACCACCGGCTAATGATATGCCGTCACAATTTCTCCATTTTTTTAGGAAAAGAATTTCTTCTTTTATTTGTTGCAGGGGCTTATGCCCATCACCCAGTATCAAGCGGTAACATCCTTCACAATGTATGTTGCAGATATCAGTGACTTCAATCCAGCCTATTGGATTATCATTCATAGACCAAGGTAAACGATATAGATTCCCTTTGTCCAGGGTTGATGTATTGGCCATGGCTGTAAATATTTATGGTTATTGTAATTTTGATTTAAAGTTTAAAATATTAATAATGTAAAGAGCTGATTAATGTCATTGGATAAATGGATATTTTTACATAGTAAATCAATGCTTTTAAATATTTTGGAGTGATGTTAGAAAATGGAGAATATATTTTTACAACCATGGACAGATGGAATGGGTTTGGGCGTAAATTCTGCAACCCTGAAATAAATTTATTATCTTGAAAATAAATTCAGGCAAAGTTGAAAAAAACAACCCCGGTTATTTTTCTTTTTTTTCTATATGCATGCAGTGGTGCATCGCAAAAGCAGTATGCAGGATTTAGCGTGAACTCAGGCATAAAAAAAGAAGTTGAAGAACACCTGAAAACTGAAGGATCGGTATGCATGGGCGGGATCAAAATGAAAATGTATGAAAACGACAGTTTGATCTTCGACGGGTATAAGGTAAAGGATCCGAAATTTCCTTTATTCACAATGATTAATCTTAAGAATGATACGATCCATATCACTGCTTTCTGTGGATTTACTGCCGCCTTTGGTTTTTACGTTGATTTGTTTAACGATCAATCTGACATAACTTACCTGGAGCATACCGATGCATTAGTTTATAAGCTTAACAAAGAGGATACAACGCTTCAATTTAATGTTTCAGTTTCATGCACAAAGCAAAAATTAATTTTAGTTGAAAAGCCGCACTATAAATATGGTGAGGTAGTAGAAGGTAAAATTGAACTGTCGAGCAAAGATTATTATGCAAAATCCAATGGTGAAGAAAAAAGGTTGAGAGTAGAACTTACCGCCTGGTTTAAAACAGCACCATTAAAAAAGGAATTCGAAGAAAAAAGTAATAGTACGACAGTTGATACATCTGTCTTTAAGTTTTGATAATATTGAAACAATTTATTATTCAGCCACTTATCTGTTGTTTCAGCATGAAGAACTGCATTCGCATGAATTGATCAGGCACTTTATTGAGCAGATAAACAAGCATTGCACAACTGACATTCCTTTGCCAGTAATTTATCACGAAGGAGAATTGTTTTAGTAGCCATTTTTTTTATAATTTGGTTCTGAAAATAGCTTTGATTAATTTACAATTAGAAACCATACAATATTAAGTTTATGGCAGAACTGAAAACAAAAGAAAACGATGCAAGCGTTGATGAATTTCTCAACAGCATAGAAAATGAACAGAAACGTAAAGATTGTTTTGAGATTATGAAAATAATGACCGTTGCAACAAAGTCACCGGCCACAATGTGGGGAGGGAGTATTGTGGGCTTTGGCAGTTATCATTATAAATATGACAGTGGTCATGAGGGTGATATTTGCAAGGTAGGTTTCTCGCCACGTAAAGCAAACATTGTATTATACGTGGGTGCGGGTTCTGAACGGAACAAGGAGTTGTTGCAGCAACTGGGGAAACATAAGGTATCCGGTTCATGTCTTCATGTGAATAAACTCACTGATCTGGATAAAGATGTTTTGAAAAAAATTGTTAAAGGATCATTTGAGGATATGACTAAGAAACATGGTTGAAAAAGGTAAACAATCAGAGGAACCTGAGCACATTTCGTCAAATATTCAACTATTCAAAATGGGTAATTAAAAAGGCATTACCACATGTCACCCGCAATCCTTACTTTAGCACTCCAAAATTTAATTAATGAAATTGCTTGAAAACAAAGTTGCCCTGGTTACCGGGGCAAGCCGTGGTATCGGCGAAGCTATCGCTTTGAAATTTGCAGAGCATGGCGCTAATATTGCTTTTACCTATTTATCATCTGAAGAAAAAGCGAAAATACTGGAAGGAAAGCTTTCCGGTATGGGTGTTAAGGCAAAGGGCTATAAAAGTGATGCGGGAGATTTCAAAGCTGCAGAACTGCTGGCAAATGAGGTTATTAAAGATTTCGGGGCTATAGATATTTGTGTGAATAATGCAGGTATCAGCAAAGACAATCTATTACTGCGCCTTACCCCGGAACAATGGGATGATGTGATGCAGGCTAATCTGAAAAGCGTGTATAACCTTACCAGGCAGGTAATGCGGCCAATGATGAAAGCGCGTGCAGGAAGTATTATTAACCTGAGCTCAATAGTAGGCGTAAAGGGCAATAGCGGACAAAGCGCCTATGCTGCCAGTAAGGCGGGTATTATAGGTTTTACTAAAAGCATAGCGCAGGAAATAGGCAGCCGGAACATAAGGTGTAATGCGATAGCCCCAGGATTTATTGAAACTGATATGACCCATTACCTTAAAGACGGCGGGGCTGAAAAATGGTTTGAAAAAATACCCCTGGGTCGTTTTGGGAAACCGGAGGAAGTGGCAAATGCCGCCCTCTTCCTCGCAAGTGATTTGAGTTTGTATGTGACCGGGCAGGTGATTAGTGTATGTGGGGGAATGAATACTTAACTGGCAGTTTAGAGTTAGCAGTTAACAGTTGGTGCAGATTGACAGTAGTTGGGATTTGAATACAATATATTTACATTATGAAATAGTAGCGCAGCAATCCATAATTTTACAAAATGTTTCTCAAAAATATTACCATTAATAATTACAAATCTATCCAAAAAGCTACGGTTGGCTTTGAGCCTGGATTGAATATTGTTATTGGGAAGAATGGGGCAGGGAAATCGAATTTGCTGGAGTTTATTAGAGAATTTGTTTCATTTCACGTTATTGCTGGAAGAGTCCCAAAAAATTTCAATCTCGACTATCTTTTTCTAATAGAATATAATCAAGATACTTCGAATGAAACGGCTCTTTTTAACGTAAAGATGGAAAAACATCTTTTAAATGGGGAAATAATTTATCCCGTTGAAATTACCTTAACCAAGACCGTTAGCGGCGAAGAACACTATAATGGGAAGTTACTCACTAATCAAGAGATGAGCATCAATCAATTAAGTAGTGGTGAGCAAAGTGAGTTTATTAAGGAAGCAAATGTACTAAAGAGATTTAATTTGTCGTTTGTTTCATTTAATATTCCGGAAAATAGTTTCTGGTTAGATCAACCGACAAGATTCGAAATTGAAAGTGACTTATTCGCTGGGACAGAGGACAATCATAATGGCCTGGGCATATTTAATTTTCTAAATAATTCGGTGATCTTCTATTTTTTAGTAGAAGGTCCAACAAGTTTTAAAGACGTTGATCTAAACAATATTAGAGAAAGGTATGTTAAAATATTCGGTGATTTCGAACGTGAAAATCAGCTAAATAATTACCTCTCAAAACATTCTCCAATTCAGGAAATTCGACTCAACCCTAACATCAACGTTTATAAAACTGACAATAAAATCCTTGTAGAAAATCTCCTAATTGACTTCAAAGTGAATGACAGCTGGGTTCCATGGAGTTACCTATCAGATGGATCGAAGCGTTTGTTTTATTTAATTACACAGTGCCTTAGTTTAAAGGATGGCTTGCTGCTAATTGAAGAGCCGGAACTTGGCATTCATCCGCACCAGCTTTTTTCATTGATGCAGTTTTTGAAAGAACAATCAGAGGAGAAGCAAATTATAATTTCTACTCATTCTCCTATTGTACTTGATGTACTTCGACAGAATGAATTGAACAGGATTACGATAGCAAAATTGGAAAAAGGTTACAGCCAGTTTAATAAACTAACAGAAGAACAGGTGAGCATTGCAAAGGACTATATGAATAATGTAGCAGAACTAAGCTATTATTGGTTACATTCTGATCTGGAAGACAATGATTAATATAGGCCTGATCGGAGAAAGTCCATATGACACGAAAGCAATAAAGCATCTTTTACAAAAAAGGTATGACGTAGGGTATCGTTATACTACTTTATTAAAAAATGTAACCGGCGACCATCTCAATACGCTAAAAGCAATAAGGGCTATAGCAAGCGAGGTAAAACAGAAAAATCCTGATGTAGTGGTTGTGATGAGGGACGCAGATGCTTATGAAAGTGATATAAATAGAATAAAAGAGAAGCAGGATTGGTACATTCACCTCTCTGGCCAGATAAGTAATAAAAGTTTGTTCCTGTTAAATATATTTGAACTGGAAGCATTGTTGTTTGCAGATATTGATACATTGAATGCTCATTACGGCACTTCTTTTAGTAATAGAAATGTAATGTATATTGACAGGCCCAAAGAAGAATTAAAGCGGAAAACAAAAGGATCCAGAAAATATGCGGAATCTCATTGCCCCGTTTTGTTTAAGCTTATGAGAATAGAAATCGTGAGTAAAAATTGTACTTACTTTAGAGATTTTTTAGGTGAGTTTACAAAATTGATTGGTGAAAATAAAAAGACTGCATAGGCTTTCTACTTTCTACTAATGACTTTGTACTATTTTGATTTAATTTTGTTTTTTTAAAAATTTATAGATGCAGAAAATTCATGCTGCTATTACAGCAGTAGGTGGTTTTGTTCCGGATTACAGGTTGACAAATGCGGAACTAGTAACGATGATGGATACTACCGACGAGTGGATCCAGACGAGGACGGGTATTAAAGAGCGCCGGATACTGAAAGGGGAGGGCAAAGGCAGCAGTGATATGGCTGTGGAAGCAGTAAAAAACCTGCTGGAGAAAAAAGGGATCAGCCCAAAGGAAATAGAAATGGTGATTTGTGCCACAACTACTCCTGATATGCAGTTCCCGGCAACTGCAAACGTAATATGTGATAAAGCGGGTATGACCAATGCCTGGGGTTACGATCTCAGTGCTGCATGCAGTGGATTTCTTTTTGCACTTACAGTAGGTACCCAGTTCATAGAGACCGGAAGACATAAGAAAGTGATCGTAATAGGGGTTGATAAAATGAGCTCTATTATGGATTATGAAGACCGGAAAACCTCCATAATATTCGGTGATGGCGGTGGTGCAGTATTGCTGGAACCAGATAATGACGGTTATGGTATCATTGACTCTATACTCCGGACTGATGGAAGCGGTAGAGTTTACCTGCATCAGAAAGCGGGTGGATCGGTAAAGCCGGCATCGCTGGAAACAGTTATGAACAAAGAACATTATGTGTACCAGGAAGGGCAGGCAGTGTTTAAATTTGCCGTTAAGAACATGGCAGATGTAGCCGCCGAAATAATGGAACGTAACCAGCTTACTGCAGAAACTGTAGCCTGGCTGGTACCTCATCAGGCCAACAAACGCATCATTACCGCTACTGCAGACAGGATGAATCTGCCACCGGAAAAGGTAATGGTTAACATAGAGCGTTACGGCAATACCACCAACGGCACTTTGCCATTGTGCCTGTGGGAGTGGGAAAAGAGGCTTCATAAGGGTGATAATATTATATTGGCTGCTTTTGGTGGTGGATTTACATGGGGGGCTACCTATATCAGGTGGGCTTATGACACGGTTTAGTTGATAAGTTGATAAGTTGAATGGTTGATTTGTTTATTACGAAGCAAGGGATAAATTAGTGAATTGACTTGGATCAGCAAAATAGATAACAGTCATGGTTAGCCGCGCCAAACCATGACTGTTAAGCACATATTCTTAGATTGATCATTCTTATGAAGTCACAAATTTATCCTTCATGGACTATAGTTGATTTGTTTATTAGTTTTGCGGAGTGTCTTTGTATTCGGTGAAATTTATCTAAATTTGCAGTAATTATTTGGTATGAAAAATAACAGGTTAAATATATTAATAGCAGTAGGCCTTATTCTGATGGCCGGGGTTGCACGTATTGTTAATCATGAAATGCACCTGTATAACTTTGCACCGGTTTGTGCGTTGGGTTTGTTCAGCGGTGCAATTATCAAAGACAAGCGAATAGCATTGTTGCTGCCGATACTTGCCCAGTTGATGGGTGATGTTTATATTTCACTCTTTACTCAATGGCAGGGTTTCTACGGTATTGAGCAGGTTTGCGTTTATGCATCACTTTTACTTGTTACACTTATGGGGTCCGGAATCGGGCAGCCAAAGGCGCTGAAAGTTTTGGGTTTTACACTTGGCAGCGCTGTGCTTTTCTTTGCACTTAGTAATTTTGGGGTGTGGCTTTCAATAGAATTTGGTAAGGTTGACTTGTATGGCTATGGCAAAGGATTCACAGGATTTGTAGCAACTTATGCAGCGGCAATTCCATTCTTTAAGAACACACTTATAGGGGAGTTCAGTGGAAGCATCTTATTATTCGGGGCTTATTACCTATTGCAGCTTGCGGTAACAAGGAAAGCAATAGCTGCCAAAGCGTAATATTCGTTCTCAAGATACTTCAAAATAAAAGGCGGCTGATTAGCCGCCTTTTATTTTTATTATTGAGTATCGGTATTAAATCCTGGTGAAAGTAATAAATGGAAATAAGTTTTGACAAATCCCAAACTTCAGAGTTGTCAAAACTTACCAGATCACTATTCCCGTCTACGCTACACCTCCCTCTACTTCGGAAAGGGCCGGGAGAGGTCATCCCTTCAGCACCGTCCTGCTGATTACTATACGCTGCACTTCGCTGGTGCCTTCATAGATCTGTGTGATCTTGGCATCACGTAACAGGCGCTCTACATGGAATTCTTTTACGTAACCGTAACCGCCATGTATCTGAACTGCTTCGTTAGTAACATGCTGTGCAATATCTGATGCGAACAACTTGGCCATTGATGCGGCAAGCGTATAGTCCTGGTGCTGATCCTTGAGCCATGCCGCTTTATGTACCAGCAATCTTGCTGCTTCTATTTCTGTAGCCATATCTGCCAGCTTGAATGCTATGGCCTGGTGGTTGGATATTTCGGTGCCGAATGCTTTGCGTTCTTTGGAATATTTCAAGGCCAGTTCATACGCGCCGCTTGCTATGCCCAGGGCCTGCGCAGCAATACCAATGCGGCCTCCGGCCAACACCTGCATAGCGAATTTAAACCCGAATCCATCTTCACCAATGCGGTTTTCTTTAGGTACTTTAACGTCCTGGAACATGATGCTGTGGGTGTCGCTGCCACGAATACCCAGCTTGTTTTCCTTAGCGCCAACAGTTACTCCCGGGGAATCTTTTTCAACAATAAGTGCATTAATTCCTTTATGTCCCTTTTCAGGATAGGTTTGTGCGATAACGAGGTAATAAGATGCCGAATTACCGTTTGTGATCCAGTTCTTGGTGCCGTTCAGTAAATAGTGGTCACCTTTATCTTCTGCAGTTGTGCGCTGAGAGGTGGCGTCAGATCCTGCTTCCGGTTCACTGAGCAGGAATGCGCCAATTTTCTGGCCGCTGGCAAGTAGGGTGAGGTATTTCTGTTTCTGCTCTTCGTTGCCGTATTTTTCAAGGCCCCAGCATACCAGTGAGTTATTAACACTCATACAAACCGATACGGAAGCATCTATTTTGGAGATCTCTTCCATTGCCAGCACATAGGAAATGGTATCCATTCCCGAACCGCCATACTTATGATCCACCATCATTCCGAGAAAACCAAGTTCGCCCAGTTTCTTGATCTGTTCGGCGGGAAATTTCATTTTTTCGTCGCGCTCAATAACGCCGGGAAGCAGTTCTGTTCTGGCGAAATCACGTGCCGCCAGTTGCACTGCCTTATGTTCTTCTGTAAGTTGAAAATTCATAATTTACTCAAATAATTCCACCTGACCGGGCGGACAGGGGCGCAAAATACGGCGAAAAAATCCCAAAAACCAGATTTAAGTAAAAATAACCCTTTGTGACGTTTTGAATTAATTTCTGGTGTAATACATCCCTACCTTACTAATGTCACATTCCCCTTCACCAATTGTGGTTTACCATTATTATCCAGGAATTTAAGCTCCCAAAAAAATATACCCATATCCTGTCGTTTCCCTTTGTATTTACCGTCCCACCATGCATTCTGAATATTATCGGCCTGGAAGACTTGATTACCCCACCTGTTGAAAATCCTGAAGTCAGTCAGAGTACTGTTACCAATTGGTATGGGAGCAAGTATGTCATTAATCCCGTCTCCGTTTGGACTGAAAGCATTCGGTACGGCAAAGTACGAATTTGCTAAAACAGTAACATGGATAATATCATCTCCCACGCAACCTGAATCACTTACCCCATGTAGCGTGTAAGTAAATTGCCCCGGATCTGTAAAGTAGCCTGTGGGGTTAGCTATATTAGGGTTATCAAGGTAGGTACCCGGCGACCAGGTATAGATTTTGGCGCCGATAGCATTGAACTGGTAATGCTCGCCAACTAACAAGGTCACATCACCACCTCCATATGGCTTATAAGGTGAACTTGTATACGAAGTAACCAACACTTCCTGTTCTCTTATTATGGTATTGATCATAACCCCGTTTCTCCATTCATGGCAACTTGCCGCAACAAGATACAGGCCCGTCTGCGTGGCTGTCCCTGTGAGCATCCCGGTAACAGGGTCCAGTTGCATGGGTGCCGCGCATTTAATGGGATTGTCATAGGTATATGGGCTATTATAAATCACCGCGTCAAACGGGGGCGCGTAGGGCGGCCAGGGTTTAACGTCATTCTGATCTCCTCCTTTTAATGCGGGGCACATTTCATAACTTAATGAATCGCCATCGGGGTCTGTGGCAGAGAAATCAAATCCAAAAGATTTATTGATAGCTGCATTTTGTATTGGCAGATTATTAAAGACAGCGCTATTATTTGGTGTGGTATATGGTGGAATAGTGCACGATAGTGTAATGCCAACTTCATCCGGTTGGTTCACGTTCACAGTGGCGCTGTTTCTGCAGCAACGGTCATAAACAACTGTATAACCTGAAGTATTGGAAGGCAGGGCAATTCTGTAAATAAATGTTTTCTTAAGGGTGCAACCGGCAGTGGTAGAGGCGTTATTTCCGCACGGTGTATTAATAAATTGCGGTACTACTGTCGAATAGGAATAAGGGACAGAATCTTTCCTGATAAAAGTATAGGGGCTTGTAGCAGAATAAACTGCTAAGAAAGCAGGATTGTCCTGGGCAATAACTTCGGGTAAACCATGCATACAATCTTCATAAATAATGAGCGTTACCCAATATCTGTGATATGACAGACTATCGCCTAAATACACATAAGTCATCTCGCCACCTGCAATGTGAGAAGCCTTTGCAGGTATAAATGAACAGATGCAACCTAGAAGAATAACCGTGCGTATAAAGGCTTTAATATTATTATGCATAGCAAAAAGTTATTTCAAACAAATCCAATAAAAATGCAACAAATGTGTTCTTTTTTACCTGACCAAAGTAGCACTCCCGGTTTTTGATCTTAATTTTCCATAATTGTCCAGGTAAAAGACCTCGAAAAAATAAGTGCCTATTTCCTGTTTCACGCCCCTGTAAGTACCATCCCAGCCATCATTTGGCGATGTGGCGGTGTATAACAATTCGCCTTTACGGTTGTATACTTTGAAGTTAACCAACGTACAGTTCTTAACCGGCACGGGCTTCAGTACATCATTTCTGCCATCTCCGTTTGGGGTAAACCCATTTGGCACAACCATTTCAGATTCTTCCAGTACGGTAACAATTACCGTGTCATATCCAATACATCCTGAATCACTGGTTTCCAGCAAAACATAAGGAAAAACACCGGGATCAGGGAAGTGGCCGACCGGATCAAAGGTGGTGGTGCTTGTCAGATAAGTGCCGGGTGACCATAGATAAGAAGACCCATGGGATGCGCTGAACTGTACGGTATCTCCAACATAAATGATCGTATCATTACCTGCAAAGGGGTGATAGATGAAGGCGGAAAGAGGCTGTACGGAAAACTCAAATTCTCTTCTTGTAGTATTGATCATTACGCCACCTCGCCACTCATGACAGCAAATGGCTATCAGGTATCTGCCAAGCACGTTTGGAGTGCCCGAAAGCACACCTGTTACAGGATCAATACTTAAGGCAACAGAACAACTCATGGGATTGGCGGATGTAAGTGGGCTGACGTACGCTACAGGGCTATACGGCGGATGAGTCGGTGGCCAGGGCTTTATATCACCGGATGATGCCCCATCGTATGCTGTGCATATTGCATAGCTCAATGAATCGCCGTCAGCGTCGGTAGCAGAATGGTCAATTACAAAGGCGCTGTGCAGGCCCAGTACCAATGGCGGATAAGTGGTAAAAACGGCGCTGTTGTTATAGTGCGCAGTGCCAATGGGTGGAATAGTACAATAATAAGTGGAACCGTAACTGCCCGGATCTGCAACATTTGTAAGCGCGTAATTTTTGCAGCAACGCTGGTAAACCACAGTATAGCCTGTACTACTCGCCGGTAAATAATAATCCTTGACAAAGGTTTTCTTTAGCAGGCAAAGCGCTACACCGCCCGTGCCGCATGGTCCCATAGAAGTTGTGGGTACTGCAACGCTCGAAGTGAAGTTCACGCTATCCACATGCACCGGAGTGTAGCTGCTACCATATACAGCAAAGTAAGCAGGGTTATCCTGCGTTATTGCAACGGGGTCCCCGCCCAGGCAGTCTTCATAAAGATTGAGCGTGACCCTGTAATGGTAAGTACCACCTGAGCTGTCAATAAAAATGTAGGTAAAATCGCTGCCGGCAAGGTGAGTCGCACTGGCGGAAAAATAAGAACAGATACCACAAAGAAGTAAAAGTGTGCGTAAAAAATTTGGGATATTTTTAGGCATAAGGGGTGTTTTTAAAAATATTAACGGGAAAAATACAATTATAGTATTAGCATATTTAATAAAGGTAACTATTACTCCTATTATAAAGACGTAAAAACGAAGTGAAATCTTTGGACAGGGAAATATAGTTTTTAATGTATTGGTTTTATTGAGGGCACTTTCGGGTTTCTTAAATTGCTTTTTAGTTAAAATATTGTAAATCAATGTATAATCTGCAATAGATGGCCCGATTTTTTCGTTTTCTTTGTAATAGAAAAAAAACAAGTACAGAAATGGACAAAATGACAAGATCGGGTTTAGTATTAGGGCTGTTTGTTGTGGCCACAACCATCATTACTACTGCATGCGTACATGCACCTTACGTGATGCCGGTAAGCCAGCGAACAGGTGATCCAACCATATGTTTTGAAAGGGATATTTTGCCCATATTTGTTTCGAATTGTACCCAAAGCGGTTGCCATGGTGCAACCGGCAGAGACAATAGTTACAGGCTCGATAACTATGCGGACATAGTGAGCAATGGTATTGTGCCCGGAAATCCGGCTGCAAGCAAGCTCTTTGAATCGGTAGCCTACTCAACAGGATCATCGAAGATGCCCAGGGGGGGCGCAGCGCTTAATGCCACGCAAATTGATCTGCTCAGGCGCTGGATAGCCACCGGGGCAATTGATGGCGGAGACTGTACCGGCGGCTGTGACTCCAGCAATTTTACTTACAGCGGCGCTATTGCTCCTATGATGGCAACCTATTGTGTGGGCTGTCATAATAATGCCAGTGTGAAGGGCGGCAGCATGAGTGACTATAACAATGTGAAAACCCAGGCTGTTAGCGGCAAGCTGATAGGTAACATTCAGCACCTGCCGGGTTTCGTTCCCATGCCTTCAGCCGGTCTCAAATTATCTGATTGCCAGATAGCCCAGGTGACAAAATGGGTAGCTGCGGGCGCGCTGAATAATTAGCAGTTTACAAAGTTGACAGTTGTTGCAGTTTACAGTTGTCCATATGGCGTACTTTTGAAGCATAGCAATATGTTGGCAGAAACCCGCCAGCACACCTTTTTGCAAAGCCATGCGTGCGCCAGCGGTGTCAGACTGGTGTTTCGTTAAGTGCTCCCATTCTCATATAAAAAACCATAATCGAAGCTGCGTGCCCCCAACAAAGCTGGTGGGTCATTCCGGTGTACGAGAATTCTCCTGAACCCATGTAATCCGCCACATTTGCCTGCCGGTAGGCAAGGTCAGGGAAACGATACTTTTCCGCCTTTACAGGTGTTCTTCATCTGCAACCTCGAGCAGGGCATCTTGTGCATACATAACATACTTCCCGGTTCCACCGTTGTTGTGTCTCCTCGCCAACAACCTCGTGCAGGGCATCCCGCGTATTTTTATCCCATTTCCCGCCGACTCTGCCGTTTTTCAGGCGACCCGACAGCACTTGCCTGCCGGCAGGCAGGTTAGTTATTTATGGTAGAATTTTAATATTATATAATTTTATCAGTTAATAAAATTAATTTATTTTTTCAAATAAAATATTGTTATTCAATGAGTAATCAACAATTTTGGTACGAAATTTTCGTTATGTTAATCAAAGGTTATCGTCTATGAAATTATTGAAGAAACAAGTATTACTTGGGATAGTACTGCTTTTTGGTGTGGGAACCATAATTTTTAACTCATGTGTGCATGCACCGCATGTGCTGCCTGTGTCTGTTCCACCGAATAATAACGGCAACAATGGTAATAACGGTAACCCTGGCAATACTGCCGACACCGGTATTTGCTTTGAGCGCGACATTTTGCCAATTTTTGTTTCTATACACAACGACATAAATAATGCAGCATAAAAATAGTATCTTTGGTAATTCTTTATCAAAAACTTATTTGTATGAAGCAAGTTACAATTGCCGATGCCGCACTTATGCAAGTTGCTATTCAACAAGAGATAGAACGTT
>CAIMDZ010000214.1 GCA_903839875.1 uncultured Bacteroidota bacterium | reverse complement strand
TGGGAAACGAGGCAATATTGACAGCCCTGAAACTGAAGAATATTGTCATTATACCTCAGCTTAACTATGCAGCAGCAGCTTAAAGTCTTGCCATTTTTGGCTAAGTTTTTAGACGTTAGTTACTAAATAAAATCCACTGATTAATCGTTCCTACTGTTAAGCATCAGAGTCTTAAATCTAACAAATCAAACACCCCGGAACTCTAAACTGACCAGAATCATTCTTATTTTATAGATTATTTTATAAAATTGCAATAAAAAAATTTATATAGTGCTCTCCAAACTATATGGTTACATGAATAGTATTCATCCACTAGATGATGAAATTATTCGGGAGTTTGACCGTTGCTTCGAATTTATCGAAGTACCAAAACATCATTACCTGCTGCGCGAAGGAGATGTTTGTGATTATACTTATGTACTGCTAAAAGGGCTTGTAAGAATTTTTTACATAAAAGACCATGAAGAAATCAGCTCATTATTTATTGAAGCCAAATATTTGTTTAACTCACCGGATAGTTATTATTCGAGAACGCCCGGATATACGAACATAGAGACATTGCAGCCATCAAAGCTCGCACGGATTCATTATAACGCACTTCAACTGATGTATAAAAAATTCCCGACACTGAATTATGTTGGCCGGGTAATTACTGAAAATTATTTTGTAAAAAGTGAAGAACGACTATATATACTCCGCAAGCAAACAGCTGAAGAAAGGTACAGTTACCTCATTGAACATTATCCGTCTTTGATTCAAAGCGTGCCATTGAAATACATTTCATCTTACCTTGGAATAACTTGCGAAACACTGAGCAGGATAAGAAATAGGATCTGCAAATAGGTATTTTTGCCCGAATTCATTGGCCCATCCGGCTTTATAATGAATGTTAAAATAGAACAGGTTTTTTGTGTGAACGAGACGGGAATAATTGTCTTTATATAAACGCAAATTTTAGCAAAGATAATCAGTAGAGTCTCATTGTGAGCATGAAACCGGTTTTTTCGTTTTTGTAATTGCTCAAATCAAAATATAATTTTAGGGAAGGTGCTATTGCGCATCTTAATGATTTGAATTCATATCCGATCAGTGGTCTAAACAAAAAATAACTTCCAGTTGCGTGAATAGAGCCAAGATCTACCCCAGCGACAATGCGGTCTAAATAGCTGACCTGGAAGCCGCCCGTAATGGTACTAATATTAATCCGGTCAATAGTTGCGGACGAATAGTTAAATGCCATGCAGGCCCACCATACTGTTTCTTTAGACTTGCCGCATCTTTTTGTGTTTATGTTATTTTTTTTCTTATAGTTACTCAAATCGAATCCTAACCCCATACCAATATTCCAGCCAATATTCAAGCCGGGATTGTACGCGTAAGTTAATACTCCGGTTTCCATAAACATACTGTTTTTAGAGCCCCTTTTTAATTTGATTCCTTCTTTGTAGTTTTTTCTATCAAGTGGAACCGGCATATACCTGAAAGACGAAAAGTTGTGGTGCAGGTAAGAAGATATGCTATCAGGGCTGATCAAATTGCCAGCTATTTCTTCCAACTGTGATTCAGGTATGTGTGCGGGATTCTGTGTTATCTTATCCCTTACCTCGTTAAAATAGAGCCACAATTCACTTATAGATACCGAGTCTGCTCTGATGGCATATGTGAAAGTGGCCTCGTCATAAAAGTCATCTCCATAGGTATGCCACTGATCGCCTTTTTCATTATGAACATCCAGACCATGGCGGCAGTAGTAATCATGAACACCTTTATTGTTCATTGCCCGCCAGGATCTTTGTACTGGAATATGTCCGGCCGAAAATGCATCCTGCAAAAAGTGGTCGGCGTAGGCATTGAAAATAAGCGCAAATTGAAAGTTTTTAATGAATCCGTTGGTATCGTGCATGCAATAATCCGTGGCAGAACCATTAATATAATTGAGCGCCAATAAATGCAATATGGCATATTTGGCAGAATTATTCAGCTTAAACATTTTTTTTGTGACCTGCTTTCGCAGCCGGGCAAGTTGTTCTGCATTATTTTTGTCGGCTGCATACACCCTTTCGCTATCAAGCAACAAGATAAGAGAGTCATCGATTGAACAAAGCATCTCTTCAACGCCCAACGGAGGTAATTGAAAATGGCTTTTATCGCCACTAGCCAACAAGACGTATTCGGGATTGTAGTACGAGGCTTCGTTCAGACCGTCATCTATTGCCTTATTTTGTAAAGATGTTACATGTCTCAACTGCGCTATGAGCTTCTTGTATATTTTATCATGAGCTGGATCGGCATAAAATTCATTTGAAAATAATCCCTGGAAAAGCTGCAGAGGATCGGCTGAATGGTCTCCTGCCATCGCGCTGATATCACCATAGGAATAATGGCTTTGTCCATCTGAAACAGCAAACATTCCCTGATAATAATTTATTACTTCTGCATTTTTTATGAATGGGATCTTATATTCAACCCCATACTGCCGAAGCCCGAGGGTGTCATAAAAAAACTTGTACAGATTATTACATGCAACAAATTTATTAAAGCTGATATCGCCTATCTTCTTATGTTCAAAATACTTGCCTGCATGAGACAAATTCGCATGTAATAACAAGATCAGCAACATTGACCTACTGTTCATGAATATATTATTTAAATATTATAAATACCGTAATTTCTATAAACGATTTTTTAACAAAGCTCTCAATTTACCATCGAAAGATCACTCAATTATGATGCAAACCGGGTGGTTCTTCTCAGCTTTAGTTCCATTAGTTAAAATATACGATATCTTTCCATCTGCAGGTGCTAGTAACTTATTCCATACACCACCATTATATATCTCGCCAATTACCTCATTTGCTGTCACACCGTCGTTGAGCTTTTTTATTGTTCTGAATTCACCAGTGAATGAAGCATTTGTACCCGCTATAGCTGGGGCATTCGGGCCGGCAGTTTTTCGAAGGCTTTTCGCAGTAGCTGCAACTATGGATTTGGGGATTAGCTTATAAAATGATTTTGCGCCCACGGGTTGGTGTAATAGAAGTGCTGCCATTATCAGAAGTACGACAGTTGACCTTTTAACCGATTCAATTAATTGTTTCTTCATACAAGCCTTTTTTAAAAACAAGGATACAAACCTATTTTCAATCAATGTTAATTTCATTGACATAAGTCAATTAGCATTCAATAGAGCAATTAATTGATAAATGTCAATTTTGAGCGGTTGTAAATCGGCTGGCAAAAATGCATCCAGACGGAGTATTGTATGATTTTCAGAATGGATAACAATCAGTATAGAACAGAACTATGAATGGAGCAGATTTACGAATGCTATATTACTTTGCCAAGCGATTTTTATCTTTTTGCCCAAAAGAATTGAAACTGACATACATTTTCAAGCAAACCAATTGGGATGTAAGAGAGATTTGTACCATAAGGATCACTTTTGACAACAAAAGCTTCCTATCTTTAGGAGGCTTTTTTTGTTTCTGATTTATGACTCTTTGGTAGAGCACTCTGATTTTTTATCGGGAGGGTCTTGGGTCGAGTCTCAACGATCACAAAGACTCGCGAAAGCGGGGCTTGTTGTTTTTCGGGCGTAGCAAACAGAGTCCGGGCGGGTGATAATTTTTATAAACGAGGTTTTGCATATTTTTTTCTTTTTTTACCATTTCTCCTACCTTTACTTTCAAACATTCACTTACTAAAAAACACATCAATATGAGCAATCCAGTTATCCATTTTGAAATGGGCTACTTCAACCGTGAAAGGATGAAGAAATTTTATGAAACAGCTTTCGGCTGGAAGCTGCAGCAAATGGGGGCGGAGATGGGCAACTATGTCATTGCCCAAACTACTGAAACAGACGAAAAGGGCATGGTAAAAACTCCGGGAACAATCAATGGAGGCTTTTACCAGAAGATAGAGAATCCGCTTTCGCATGCACCTTCTGTTGTCATTTCCGTTCCTGATATTAAAAGCGCAATTAAGGGGGTAGAAGCAGGCGGAGGTAAAATACTGGGAGCTATGGATGAGAGTGGCAACCCAAGCATGGAGCCAATGATGATTCCGGGGGTGGGACTATGGATCTCTTTCCAGGATACGGAGAACAACCGCGTAAGCCTTATGCAGCCGATCGGGATGTAAGAGCTATTGTACCAAAGACGTTCATTTTTTGAAAAGCCTTCGCAAATTGTGGAGGCTTTTTTATTTTTCGGGCGTAGCAAATGCTCTGCCATTGCATGCTTCCTGAAAAAAACCGGGACAGGCTGTTACAAACAAGGACGAGCTGGCCCTGCTTTATTAACCAGTATTATTCCCCAAAAAAAATTTAAGCACAAATGTCAATATGTTTTTTTTAGCTTTGAAACCAGTTTGACTACATTTGTTATAATAGTTAATTAATGCACAATGAGCCAAACATTCGGAAAAACATGGTGGGGACAGCAATGGTTAAACTCACTGAATAACATTGATTACAGCAATCGCCTGCCCAGGGGAGAGAGCTATGCGCGCAAAGGCGCTGTTACGAAAATTACTATTAAGGAAAACCGCATCAATGCGAAAGTAGCAGGCAGCCAGCCCAGGCCCTATAATATTGATATCATACTACCACCATTCTTTGAACCTGATTTAGGCAGATTTGTTGATTCGCTGGCTTTGCGCCCGATAATTATTTCAAAAATGCTGAACCGTGAGCTTGACCCTGAGGTATTAGCCATCGCTGAAAATATGGGGTTGAAAGTTTTTCCCAGGCAATGGACTGATTTTAAGATGCAATGCAGTTGCCCTGACTGGGCGGTGCCATGCAAGCACCTGGCCGCTGTTATCTACAAAGTATGTTCGGAGATAGACAACAATCCTTTCCTTGTGTTTAGCCTGCACAACGTTGACCTGCTTAGCGAATTGAATAAGAGGGGCATTTTTGTAACCAAAGAAAACACAGAAATCCCCAGCCTCGCCGACCTGTATTTTGAGAAAACAGGGAAGCAGGTAAAAACTGAACCCTACAATACCGAAAATGCTTACAGCAAGTTATCTTATACTGCTGTTCCGGCTATACACGAAGCGTTAACAGCATTGCTTACCGACGCACCAGTATTTTATACAGGAGGTGGCAATTTCAAGGAAAAATATGTGTCTGAATTAGGGCGGATAGTAAAAAACGCCCAGAAAATACTGCAGGGAAGAATAAGCCTGCAGGCTGTACTGGACAACACTGCAGCGGATGAGCAGCAAATAAATACCCGAAGCAGGAATAAGGTAACTATTGACAAAGAATATAAGTCGAAGGTGTTTGTTAATGATACAGCGTTTTCGTTTTCCAAGTTCCTGTCGCAGATAGCACAGATACCTGCATCGAAAACAACTGATTACCAACCCTCAACCGCATCGCTCTTTACTGTATTTCAGTTTGCCCTGCACCTGCTTGCAAAAGGCGCCATTGTGCCGCAAATAGTTCAGAAGCCCGACAAGGCATACACCATCCGCTGGCTTCCGGCCATGCTTAGTAAAGATGTAAGGGAATTGATGGCTAAACTGGAGCAGATATTGCCGCCCCGGATTTTTTTATGGGAGGAAAAAAACAAACAGAAAGAGATTAGCAGGGATACGCACCTAAACCTGGTTTCTGTTTTTCTCACACAATTGATTGCTATACTGAAAGAGAGAAATACAGGAGATTTGTTTACCGATCTTTTTTTTAGAAGCACAAGCCATACTTTCAAAAACCCCGGCGAAGAGGCGCTGTGCGGAGGCATACAGGCATGGTTGCAAAAATATTATCTCACCCAGGGCAATTACAAACCACAGATCATTGTGGAGGAGACCACTAATGACCGTTTCTTGGTAAGCATTAATATAAGTGAGAAAGCATTGCCCATGAACAGCCCTGTGGGTTTGAGAGAAATACTAACGCTAACAAAATACGAAAAGCAGCGTTTTGAGATACTGCAATCCCTTACCCAACTCAGTAGTTTCATTAGCGGGCTTGATGCTTACGTTAATACCAGGGGCGAAGAGTTGATAATAATGGGAAATGATATTTTCACTCCTTTCCTTTTACAGATGATACCGGCTATAGAATTGCTGGATATTGATGTGCTTTTACCTAAAGCATTAAGAGAAATACTTAAACCGAAAACAAGCCTGAAACTGAAAAAGAAAGCTGGCAAATCGTTCCTGCGGCTTGATCAGTTACTTGATTTTGACTGGCAGGTGGCCATTGGCGATACGGTAATGGGAGAGGATGAATTTAAGAAGCTGATGAAAAACGCGGATGGGTTAATAAAATATAAAAGCCGGTATATTTATGTAAATAAAGACGAACTGGAAAAGCTGCACAAGCATTTCAGCGCTGATAAAGAAATGTCGGCATTTCAATTGCTTCGGGCAGCGCTTAGCGGCGATTATTTTGGTGCGAAAGTCAGCCTGACTGATGAAATCAGGGATCTAATAAAAGAATTATCAGATTTTAAGGAAATTTCTTTACCAAAAGGTATTAAAGCACAACTGCGTCCCTACCAGCAAAGAGGGTTCTCCTGGATGTATCGCAATGCCCAGGTTGGTTTTGGTTCAGTATTAGCTGATGACATGGGGTTAGGTAAAACACTGCAGGTGATTACCGCTTTGCTGAAATATAAAGAAGAAGGCCTTCTGAAAGATAAAAAAGTACTGGTGGTAGCGCCCACCGGCCTGCTTACCAACTGGCAGGCTGAACTTGAGAAATTCGCCCCTTCGCTTAAAAGCCATATTTTTCATGGCACAGGAAGGAAAATAGCGCCTGATTATGATATTCTGCTTACTTCTTATGGCATAGCAAGGACCGAAGCGCCCAAGCTAAAAAAATTACCCTGGCATTCATTAGTCATTGACGAGGCGCAGAATATTAAAAACCAGGAAACCGCCCAGGCTAAAGCTATTAAAAGCATTGGCGCTGACAACTTTATCGCCATGAGTGGTACTCCTGTTGAAAACAGGTTAAGTGAGCTTTGGAGCATAGTGGATTATAGCAACAGAGGTTTACTTGGCAGCTATAAAGAATTTAATGAAACATTTGGTTCACCAATAGAAACTTACAACGATGTTGCCGTTGCTGAAAAACTTAAAAAAGTAACTGCGCCATTTATGATGCGAAGGCTTAAATCAGATAAAACAATCATTAACGACCTGCCTGACAAGATAGAAATAGATTGTTTTTCCACACTTGCAAAGGAACAGGCAGGACTATATGAAAAAACACTGGAAGAAGCCCTGATGGCAATTGACGCCATTGATGGAAAAAACAGTAAAGAATTGTTTGTAAGACAGGGGCTTGTTTTACAAATGATACTGGCATTAAAACAGATATGCAACCACCCCACCCAGTTTTTAAAGAACAATATCCTGGATGCGTCGCTGAGCGGCAAATTAGCCACGCTGTTTGACAAACTTGACAGCATAGTGGAGAGCAATGAAAAAGTACTGATTTTTACCCAATTTACTGAAATGGGCAAGCTGCTGCAACATTTCATAACCGACCGTTATAAAGAAACGCCACTGTTTTATCATGGCGGATGCAACCTTAAACAACGCAAAGAAATGGTGCACTCTTTTCAGACAAACCATGCTGATAAAATCTTCATTCTTTCGCTTAAAGCCGCTGGCACAGGGCTTAACCTCACCGCCGCCAACCATGTAATACACTACGATCTGTGGTGGAACCCCGCCGTAGAATCGCAGGCTACAGACCGGGCATACCGTATAGGCCAGAAAAGCAATGTGATGGTACACCGTTTTATTACCAAAAATACTTTTGAAGAACGTATCAACGAGATGATTCAATCTAAAAAAGCCCTTGCAGAAATGACTGTAGCAACCGGTGAAAACTGGATAGGTAATCTAAGCAACAAGGAATTGAAGAATTTGTTTGAAATAGGATCTATACACAACGACATAAATAATGCAGCATAAAAATAGTATCTTTGGTAATTCTTTATCAAAAACTTATTTGTATGAAGCAAGTTACAATTGCCGATGCCGCACTTATGCAAGTTGCTATTCAACAAGAGATAGAACGTT
>CAIMDZ010000213.1 GCA_903839875.1 uncultured Bacteroidota bacterium | reverse complement strand
TCGAGGCCGCTATGGAAAACAAACCGACTTCGCGGGTATATAATCGGACAGCAGATGGAGATGTGGAAGCGCATTTGGTGGCTTTGAGTTGCAGTACGGCTCCCGAAGGATTTACAAAATGGTCGTTACGCTTGCTAGCCTGGAGATATTTCTTACAGAATCGTGCAGCCGGATTTGATGCATTTGAGAGATTAGGTATATCACGCAAGTAAGAGACGGAGAGGATATAGTCATGCGAATCTTCATCAGGGCATATACAAAATTGTTCGTGACATAATTTCATAGCAACAGCTTCAGGAATCAGTTTGAGATAAGGCACTTGAAACTTTTGCTCTGAATAGTCAATGAGTATGCTGGCCGTTTCTAAAACTCTATTCTTGCCAATAAAGTGCGAAATGACGGTGCTTGATTGGGCTTGCTTGTGTTATCTTGGTTTGCTCCGCATTGGGGAGGCAGGAATGCTATTTGACTTCGTGGGGCACTTCGGGAGATTTCTCTCTTGGTTCCGTTTCACTGCACTTCGGTCGAAATGACGGGGCTTTGATGGGGTTTGAGGGTGTTGAGTGGTTAATTCAGGTCTCTTTTTTCTACTGGAGTGAGGGTCAGAGTGGATAAATTCATCACGTCTGTGGGAAAAAAAATGATGATTCAAATAGTTTCATGATCTTTTTTCTGTAATTTTAACTTATCCAATAATCTTGCGTCTAACTAAAAACTATTGTATGAAAAAATCCGGACTACTTATTTGTTTAAGTGCTGCCGCGGTTACATTGTCGGTTGTCCTGTTTACTGCCGGGTGCCATAAGGGCAATAGCCCTGAAGATACGGGCTATGCTGCGGATCATGCTACTTCGGAACAGACATTCAACGATGTGCAGGCTATATCTGACAATGCGGCTAATGTGAGTGCGGGTCCGCTGGGATACAAGACCAGCGCCGGAGGTTGTGCCACTGTGACCAAAACGCCACCCACACCTACTACGCCGGGTGTTATGACCATTGACTTTGGCAGCAGCGACTGTACCTGTCATGACGGGCGCAAACGCAGGGGCAAGATCATAGTTTCCTATACTGGCGGTTATGCCGACAGCGGCTCTGTTCATACCATCACTTTTGATAATTTTTACCAGAACGATAATAAGGTGACGGGTACTAAGACAGTGACCAATATGGGGCATAACAGCAGCGGGCAGCCTTATTTTAATATTCATGTATCAGGCTCGGTGACATTGAACGGAGGCGGAACCGTGAGCGCTACCTGGGACAGGGTGCGTACATGGACTGCAGGCTATAATACACCTACTTACATGGATGATGATGTATACCAGATTACAGGATCGGGTACGCTGACAAGGGCAAATGGCAAGGTGATCAACATCAGCATAACCGCACCACTGGTAATTGCAAACAATTGCAAGTGGATAGAAGCGGGCTCCGTGACCTTTGAGGTAGCTACAGGGCAAAGCAGGGTTGTGAACTACGGGGATGTAGCCGCCTGCGACGACCAGGCTACGGTGACGCTTGCAAACGGGACGAAGAAAGACATCACGCTGCCGTGACAGGAGCGGGAAAAGTTAGTGCAAAAAAAGGTTTCATGCAAAGGCGCAAATCAGAATTAGTTGAAACAGCTTCTACATCACGCGGTAAAATTAAGTGCAAAAAAAAAGTCTCACGCAAAGGCGCAAAGGCGCAAAGACGCGAGTGTTAACAGGGGAGATTGAATCAATAAAGGTCGCAAAGAAACGAGTATTAAGAGGGGAGATTGAATCAATAAAGGTCGCAAAGAGGTAAGATGTGCGGGTATTAGCCGGATTTTTTTGAAATAAAATGCGGAAAAGTGTCCGGGCTTTTATATTTTGTGTCGTTATCTGTATGCAACAATAAGTAGTATTCGTATATTAGCGGCAAAATTTAACATAAAACCATCTTTAGGAAGGGCGTTTAAACAAAATTATATATCTATGCATTGTATGTCAAATCTCACAAAAGGAGCTTTTTTTATAGTTGTTTCGATGCTGTTTCTGAATGCGTGTCATCCTTCACCTACACCGGGTGCTACATCGAATGAAGATGATTTTTCGGGTTATGCATCTGATGCATCAAGGGTAGAATGGGTGACCGATGATGTGATTTCGATTGCTGACGCATCGGGGTTCATTTACAATGGTACAACGATGAAAACAACGCATACCACATTGGGCACCTGCTGCACGGTGGGCACCGATACTATTTCCAGCCCTCATACGCTGACAATACGCTTTGGTCCGAACGATTGTTTGTGCCAGGACGGAAGATACCGCAAGGGCACTATTGTTGTTAACTACTTTGGCCACTATAGTGATACCGCGCAGGTACATTTGCTTACCTTCGACAATTACTATGTCAACGACATCCAGGTTAGCGGCTATATCAAAACCCTAAGGAAAGATACTACTGTAGTAGGCGACTGGTATTATAAAGTGCTTGTAAATGACTCGCTGAACATGAGCCAGGACCCGCTGAACAGCCAATACGTAGTGTGGACAGGCAACCTGGTGCGCAAATGGGTTAGCGGTTATGTAACTACCCTGGACAGGAATGACGATGCGTGGTCTGTATCTGGTAATGCTACTCTTACCCGTCCTAACGGACACCAGTTTAGCTGCGATATTGCTACACCGCTGCAGTTTGCTACCAATTGTGACTTTGCGGAATCGGGTGTGATAGATGTGACCGGGTATTTGTCGCCCATGCGTGTATTGAACTATGGTCCGTCGAATTGCGATGGTGCGGCGGCACTGAATATCGGTACCAATTTATATAATATTACGCTGGTGAAATAAGTCTTGTTTTGTGAGATAGAGTTTCTCCACCGCCGATGGCGGGGCAGGCAGCAAAGGCGCTAAAATTCAAAAGTGCATGCTTTACTTATTTTGTTTTTAAGCTCGCCAAGGCCAATATTTTATAGTTCAAACCAATACTCAATATAAATTGGTTCGACCTCATTTACCTATAAACCCCGGCCCTAAAGGGCTACCGTTAGGACACATCTTTTATTTACAGTTCGATGGGCGATGCCCACTTCTATGGGATTTCTGACTTTCAGGATATATATCCGCACGAGTTCATAGGGCGTTGCCTCCCGATAGCTATCGGGACTATGAGATTTATCCCCTTCGGGGAATCAACGGCGGGAGGGTATCGCGAATTTAAATATTGCAAAACCACAATTCGCAATCTAATAATCATCAATGTGCTGTAAAACTTGTCAATGGCAGAGGAGATGTATCATAGAAACCCCGAATCTCCCGATAGAAAATCGGGACCTTGTTCCGGGAGGTGCTATTAGCAACCCTTATTTTTTAGACTAATTAAACTTAGGTATTGGTATTATTTTACAGGCTGGACAGGAGTATGTCGCAGGCCAGCCTGATCTCTTCTTCGGTGATTGTGAGGGGTGGGGCAATGCGGATGCAATCGGGGGCGAATAAGAACCAATCGGAGAAGAGGCCTTTTTGCAGGCAGCGCTGCAGGGTTTGACATACATGTTCTGCCGATTCCAGTTGAACTGCTATGAGTAATCCTTTGCTGCGAATCGCTTTTATGGAAGGGTGTTTTAGCAGGGAGAGAAATAATTGTTCTTTCGCCGGAACAGCATCCGCAAGGCACTCATCAAGCAGTACATGCATGGCTGCCATGCCTGCTGCGCAGCATACCGGATGGCCGCCGAAGGTTGTGATGTGGCCAAGTACGGGGTTGTAGGTGAGGGTTTGCATGAGGGTATGTGAGGAAACGAAAGCCCCCATGGGCATACCGCCGCCAAGCGCCTTGCCCAGCAATACAATATCTGGTATTACGCCATAGTTTTCAAAACCCCAAAGCCTGCCGGTGCGGCCGAAGCCGAACTGGATCTCGTCGAAGATGAGCAGGGCGCCGGTGGCGGTGCATTTTTCGCGTAGCTGTTTTAGCCAGTCAGGGTCAGGGGTGATGACGCCTGCTTCGCCCTGGATAGTTTCAATAATCACACATGCAGTGCGGGCATTTATAGCGTCAATCAGCTGGCTGCTGTTAAAGTCGTAATGCCAGACACCCGGCATCAATGGGCGGAAGGCGCTGCGCCAGTATTCATCGCCCATTACTGAGAGGGCGCCGAGGGTATTGCCATGATAGCTTTTATTACAACTGATAATGTCGGTGCGGCCGGTGGCGCGGCGGGCCAGCTTCAATGCGCCTTCGGTAGCTTCGGCGCCGGAGTTGGTGAAATAGATACAATCGAGATTTGCGGGAAGATGGTCTGCCAGTAGTCTGGCATATTGCACCTGCGGGCTTTGCACGAGTTCGCCATAAACCATGATGTGCATGTAATTTTCGGCCTGCTTTTTTACCGCTTCCACCACCGCAGGATGGCTGTGTCCTATGTTGCAGACACTTATACCACCGATGAGATCGAGGTATTTTTTACCTTCCGTGTCGCAGAGATAATTGCCTTTGGCAGAAACGATCTCAATGGCCACGGGAGCCGGTGAGGTTTGGGCTACGTGCCGGAGGAAGAGTTCGCGGTTGGTCATAATTTAGTCGTAAGTCGTAAGTCGTGAGTCATAAGTTTGTGTTGCGTCCGATCATTCGGGAATATTAATAAGGTCATGGTAAATATTGTAATTCTCATCGTCGAAGCAAACGAAGGTAATTTCTTTGATTGGATCGGGGTGGTTGGTGCAAAAGTCTTCTACGGCTTTCAGCGCGGTTTCGGCTGCAAGTTGTTTTGGAAAATGATAAACGCCTGTGCTGATATTGGGGAAGGCAATGGTAGCAATGTGATGCTGCATGGCAAGCTGCAGACTGTTGTAATAAGCTTTGTAGAGCAGGGTTTCTTCATTGCTGTTACCTCCATGCCATACAGGGCCTACGGTATGGATGACATGCCTGGCCGGGAGCTTGTAGCCTTTGGTGATCTTTGCTTCGCCGGTTTTGCAGCCATTTAGTGTGCGGCATTCTGCCAGCAGTTCGGGTCCGGCAGCGCGATGGATAGCGCCGTCTACACCGCCACCGCCCAGCAGGGATTCATTTGCTGCATTAACTATGGCATCTACGTGCATTTTTGTAAGGTCGCCTTTTACTACAGAAAGATTTGCCATGATTTATTATTTATACTTCAAGCAGCGCGAATTGGTGCGAAAAATGGTTCGCGCAAAGGCGCAGTTTTTAAGTCATTTACCGAAGCCCTATTATGTTTTTAAGCTCGCAAAGCCCAGAATGTTTAAATTTGCCAATATCACCCATTTACAATGCAAGCTTGTTTCTTCCTGCAAATTTAAGACCCTTTCCTGGGTAAATGTTTATAATTTTAGCAGACAATGCCGGTAACACAAAAATTATCAGAAGTAGTCAATGAAATTGAAGGAACCATCCGAAGCAGGTTTTTGGGCAGAACCTTCTGGATAAAAGCCGAGATAGCGGATGTTAAAAAATACCCTGATAAGCGATGGTGTTTTCTGAAATTCATTGAGAAAAGCGGAAGTATGGTGACTACTGATATCAAAGGAGTATTATGGTCAAATACATATAGTAATATTGAAAATTTTGAAAGCGCTACCCAGCAGACATTCAGCAGCGGACTGGAAATAACGTGCAATGTAGGTGTGCGGTTTCATAAGCGTTATGGACTGACGCTGGAGGTGCTGGAAATAGATTATGCCTATGCTATTGGTAAACTGGAGTTGGAGAGGAAGCAAACCATAGAGCGCCTGATCAAAGAAAAAGTAATTATACAGGATGCAGATACCGGGCAGTTTTATTCACGGAATAACAGCCTTGAACTGCCGGTCGTGATACAGCGGATAGCTTTAATAACCGCCCCGGATTCAGACGGGCAACGGGATTTTCAGAAAGTGGTACGAGGGAATAAGTATGGGTATGCATTTGCCGTTACCGAATTTCTGACAAGGATTCAAGGGGATGAGGCGGCAGGGCTTATTGCTGAAAAATTAAGTGTAATAGCAGCAAGCGCTGAAAAATTTGATGTGGTGGTTATTGTGAGGGGAGGCGGGTCGGATACTGACTTTAAATCATTTAATGACGCTGACCTTGTGAAAGCTGTGGCAGCATTTCCTGTGCCCGTTTTGACAGGTATCGGGCACGATCGCAATACCAGTATAACCGACCTGGTAGCAAGACAAAACAGGACACCTACCGAAACAGCGACCTTCATTATAGATCACAATATGAATTTTGACCAGGAAATTGAAGCGCTCAATCAAAGGTTCTTCAGGGCAGCAGATAATTGCCTTGACCGTGCAAAAAATGACCTGGAAAACTACCGGCAGCGGGTAAAAAATCTAAGTCCGGCATCCATTCTGAAAAAGGGTTTTGCCATTGTAATGATGGATGATAAGATCATTACCGACCCTGGGAAAATAGGAGAGAACGCGACAACCAAAACGATTCTGAAGGACGAAATTATTTACAGCACAGTGACAAAAAAAACTACTAATGGAAACGGGATTGACTTATAATAAGGCATTTGCGGAACTGCAAATGCTGGTGCGGCAGATTGAAAATGAGGATATCCAACTGGATACACTTGCGGATAAAGTAAAGGAGGCTAATGAGCTGATAAAGTATTGCGAAACTAAGTTGCGGGTGATAGAGGAGGATGTGAAACGAAACCTCTCCCCTGCCCTCTCCGAAGGAGAGGGTGAGGTCGAATGAGTTGTGTAGCATTGGGTTATTGGAATTTCAGTTAGCGAGATTTGACAACTTTTGTGAAAGTTGTCAAATCTGGGTAAACATCATCGCCTGACTCTTCTATGGTACAAATTTTAGACCGGTTTTAAATTCAGTTCAGCAGCTTTTTCCAGTAGTAAGTTCATTGCGGCATCGCGGTCGTTGGGGATTATTCCGTCTAGTATAGCTTCTCTTATTGCCGTTTTTAAAACGCCTACTTCGCGGGATGGTGTCAGGTTGAACAATTGCATTATTTCATCGCCGGTTATTGGTGGCTGCCAGTTGCGGATCTTGTCGTTTTCTTCTACTTCCTTCAGGCGTTGTTTTACCAGTTCGAAGTTTTCGAGGTAGCGTTTTACTTTCAGCCGGTTCTTGGAAGTGATATCACTGTTGCAGAGAATCATCAGGTCTTCGAGGTCGTCGCCGGCATCAAAGAGCAGGCGGCGCATGGCTGAGTCGGTGATGTCTTCTTTTGTGAGGCTTATGGGGCGCAGGTGTAGCAACACGAGTTTTGCCACATACTTCATGTGCTCGTTTTGGGGCAGTTTCAGTTGCCTGAAAATCTTCGTTACCATTCGTTCCCCTACTACCTCATGGCCATGAAAGGTCCAGCCATGGCCTTCTTCATAGCGCTTGGTGGCGGGCTTGCCAATGTCGTGGAGCAGGGCGGCCCAACGCAGCCAGAGGTTATCGCTTTTTTCGGCAGTATTGTCAATTACCTGCAGGGTATGGTAGAAGTTGTCCTTATGGCCTTTGCCCTCAATGATCTCTACACCTGCAAGGTCGGTGAATTGGGGGAAGAATTCCTTTAGTAGCCCACTTCGGTAAAGCAGGTCGAGGCCTACTGAAGGTTTAGGTGTGGACATTATTTTATTCAGCTCATCGGTAATGCGCTCCTGCGAAACGATTTTGATACGTGCCCTGTTGCGGAAGATAGCGTCGAATACTTCGTCAACAATAGTAAACCCGAGTTGTGCGGCGAAGCGGATGGCGCGCATCATACGCAGGGGGTCATCAGAGAAGGTAATGTCAGGGTCAAGCGGGGTGCGGAGGAGTTTATTTTCCATGTCCTGCATACCGTTGAACGGGTCTATGAGTTTGCCGTGATCTTCTTTGTTCAGGCTAATGGCAAGGGCATTTATAGTGAAGTCGCGGCGGCGCTGGTCGTCTTCTATAGAACCGGGTTCCACCTGCGGCTTGCGGGAATCGGAACTATATGATTCTTTTCTTGCTCCTACAAATTCCACATCAAACCCATGATGCCGGAACTGTGCGGTGCCAAAGGTTTTAAAAAAATTCACTTGCGGTTTGTGGTGCAACAATTTAGCAACCGCGTGAGCCAGCTCTATGCCATCGCCGGTACATACTATGTCAACATCCTTGGTGGGCCTGCCCAATAGTTTATCGCGCACAAAGCCGCCAATGAGGTAGCAGTGTAGATTCAGCGTCTCTGCCGCCTTGCTGACGTGCTCAAATAATTTTGTTTCTTCTGTGGAACAGGTTATATCCATGAGTTGGGTGCAAAGATAGGTTGACGGGTTGATAAGTTGATAAGTTGATAAGTTGATAGGTTGATAGGTT
>CAIMDZ010000212.1 GCA_903839875.1 uncultured Bacteroidota bacterium | reverse complement strand
CAGGTGCATGGCAAACTCACCGGAACAATAAGGAAGCCAAAATAAAATGGCACTTCACCTGTGAGGATGCAAGGGTGAAATTATTAAAACTTTATCCGTCAATTCATGCGTGACATGACACTAGTAATTATACCGACCTATAACGAAAAGGAGAATATAGAAAAGATCGCCCGTAAGGTATTTTCATTACAGGGCGGTTTTCACCTGCTTGTGGTTGATGACGGTTCACCCGATGGCACTGCCGGTATTGTGAAAGGCATGCAGCAGGAATTCAGTGGGCGATTGCATATACTGGAGCGCAAAGGAAAGCTGGGCCTGGGTACAGCATATATTGCAGGATTCAAATGGGCGCTGCAACGGGATTATGAGTATATCTTTGAAATGGACGCCGATTTCTCGCATGACCCCGAAGACCTGACCAGGTTGTATGATGCATGTTCACATGGAGCGGATGTTGTTGTAGGCTCACGTTATACCAAAGGCGGCAAGGTTGTAAACTGGCCCTGGGACAGGATCTTTATCTCAAAAGGCGGCGCGTTTTATACCAAAATGATCCTCTGGATGCCGGTAAACGATCCCACTGCGGGATTTGTTTGCTACAACAGAAAAGTTCTTAGCACCATTCCACTCGACGAGGTTCATTTCATAGGCTATGCCTTCCAGATAGAAATGAAATACCGCGCATGGCGCTTAGGATTTAAAATCAAAGAAGTTCCCATCACTTTCCGCGACCGCAAAGAAGGCGTCTCGAAAATGAGCAGCGGTATTATTAAAGAGGCCATGTATGGGGTTTGGAAAATGCGGGGGTTTAAGTAGAAAATATTTGCCTATTTTTCAAGAAGCCCAAGGTAGCTGATAAGTTTATCTTCATACCACCCATTCGAACTTTTTTTTGACATTATGTATAGCCCCCATCTGATAACATAAAACTTACCGTCATCGTCTTTTTTTAGCACCCCAATTTCTTGTCCTCTCTTCACAGTATCACCCTTTTTTACATCGGTAGTAACTAAATTTTCGTAGGTAAAACATGAATCATGGTCTTTGATTATTACTAAAAGTGTGCTGTCTATTAAGGAAACGTGTGTCACAATACCATTATTTACTGATCGGACTTGAGGACTATTCGAATAAATACGAATTCCGGGCAGTTGACAACCATGATAAATCCTATCAGGATTAGGTAGACGAACGTACCCATTTACCAGGGGAGACTTTCTTAAATACTCTATACTACCTTTATGCTGGCCGCTAGCGGTAAAGGACAAAACGGTTAATACAATGACAGCGATATTCGAGAATGTCATTTTCTTTTTAGCTTGAATTCCTTATGAAAATCGCTGACGTAACTGCTCTCTCTTAAAACTTTCTTTTCTAACGTCGCAGGATCTTCTTCAATCAATTCTCCGTTTTCAACATAAACAATAGTGCTATTGGCCTTTTTGGCCTTATCGAAAACAAATTGCCGGAATGTTTTTTTAACTACAGCAAAATCAATTTTTACTTGCGTCCTTTCCATATCACAAAATTACACTTTATTTGCCAAATCAAAAAAGGACTTCGATATTCGCACACCCTCAACTACACAACCTATCAACCTATCATACTTATCAACCAGTCAACTTGTCAACCGCCCCTGGTACTTCAGAGAACAAAAGATCCAAAATACTTAGATCCGGAATAAACCCTACCCGATCCTCGAATACCTGATAATACTTAGGGAGATTGGCATTAAATACCTTCATTTTCCTGAGGTCCACAACCTCAGCGGGATAATCTTTAACAAAAACGTCTGTTTCCCTGATAGTGAAATTCATTTTCAATTGCTCTTTTACCCATAGTAATGCAGCCTTGTTAAAATCTGTCAGAAGGGTAAATTCCGTTTCGAACAATGCCTTTAAACTGTCTTCATAATGATCAAAAAACGGAGAGCGTTTGTAAACTGATACGAGGGTGCGCCAGTGCTGTGTTTGCCAGCGGGTTTCGTTATGTATTTGCACTTCTTTTACCGGAATGTGTTGATCCCTGCCGTTAACAAGGGGAATACTCAGCAAAACCGGATTATTTGACCCGGAGACCCTGTACCGGTTCCTGTAGCTCATTTTCTGGAAATTCTCTGCTATATCCAGAATCAAAGTATCGGCCCCTACAACCCGGGACCACCAGCTTACAGGAGGAAAAGTAAAATAAGGAGAAACCACTGACATTGCAGCAAAACTAAAACAAAACAATACTTTCAACCCTCAATATATAAGAATATATTTTTGAAGACGTGGCAGAATTGAGTTTTAACATCCTTACTACACTGCTTTAACGGATCGGGAATTATATTTGTACAAAATATTTTAATTAATGCGTTGGCCGGTCTTAACTTTCTTCCTTTTATTATGTATCCCAAAGGCTAATGCAATAGAAGCAGTAGTGGTTCATACCCTGTTTTACCGGTCAGACACCGTGCAACAAGGAAAACTGACCCCGTCTATTGAAATATACTGGCAGGTCAATCCTAATACCCTGCATTATGCTACAACTCCTGAAAAAATCATTTCAGGAAAAATAAAAACTGACATACTGTTGTACAATGAATCCGGCATTATTAAACACGACCAGTACATTCTGCTAACCTACCCTATCAAATCGGTTGATGAATTACTGGATCATGATATTATAGACATGCGCAGGTATAACCTGCCAACGGGCCTTGTGAAATTGAAATTTGTACTGACAGACGCTATTGATAGTGTTAATAAATTCACTTTTACTGATAGCTTCACTGTCTCGCCACCAGCTAACAATTATTTTTACAGCGGGCTGCAACTGCTGGATACTGTTTATAAAAGCAATTCAGAATCAGCATTTTGGAAAAACAGAGAACAACACATTCCCTTTTGCTCCAATTTTCTTGGAGATAACAGGCGAATGATTTATTACTATGCCGAATTATATGGTGCGGGTAAGTCATCGGCAAAGGATTATCCTTTAGTGCAGAAGATAGTCATTTCTAAAAATGAGACAGAAGGTTCTTACGGTGACCTGGTGCATATTGACACCATTTTAAATCAACAAACGTTTTTACCCCTGGTTGGGAAATTCAATATCAGCACTTTACCGTCGGGTAACTATTACCTCCGGGTCACCCTGGAAAACCAGGCGCATGAAGTTATTGCAAATGAAACCCTTTTCTTCCAGCGGCTCAACAAGCATCCTTTTATAGAGGATACCTTTAAAAAAACTGCTGCTATTAATGATACGGGAATTGAAAATGTATCAGTATTAAACCTGAAAAAGACTTTTGTTGCCAAGTACAGCATGGGACAGATCCGTGCTATATTAAAAATGCTGCTTCCATTCAGCGACCAGACAGGGATACAGACAATAAACGGATTCCTGAAAAAGCCGGACGAGTTATATATGCGATACTATATTTACAACTATTTTGCAAACATCAATAAGGATGACCCGGCACGGGCCTGGAAAGAATTCTCATCAAAAATAACAGAGGTAAACAAGTTATTCAATACAGGTACTACTCCGGGATATGAAACTGAACGTGGCTATATATACCTGAGGTATGGTGCTCCTACTGACATTATTACGGTTGAAAATGAACAAGGTACACTACCCTATGAAGTATGGCAATACAATACACTTATGCAGCTTAATAAAAAAGACATTCCGGACGCTATCTTCCTGTTTTATAAACCTAACCATATGACCACTGATTACAAACTACTCCATTCCACGGTTGTTGGAGAGCTTCAAAACCTGCAATGGCGCAGTACATTGTATACCAACGGGCAGGGAGGAGATAATTCCAATTCAAGAGCAGAACAATATTTGGGTAACAGATAAACCGGAAGGAACCTGCTTTTCAATCTTCCTCCGGCTCGTTGGTTTTTCCATGCTTTTTATCGGCCCATACATTTTCAATGTTCCATATGACTTGCTCCACAAAGGCATCCTGCCGTTCAGGGCAACCCTGAAGGGCGCATAATTTACATTGATATGGCCTGCAGCCGTCTATATGGATAAATACCTCCACATTATTATTGAAATGAGCACGGATGATATGCTCAACTTCATGAATTTCCTTATCGGCCTGAGCGACAGTATAGTACCAGGGTAATGACATGTGGGCATCAACATGCATCATATTGCCATAATGAATCACCCTGAGATTATGCAGGTCCACCCATTCCGGATAACGCTTATCCTGGAGCAGGTCTATAACCCTTTTAAGCAGTTTTACATCCATTTCATCCATGATACCGGAGACCGACCTTCGCAGTACTTTATATCCGGCAATGATAATAATTACAGCAAAAAACAGGCCTACCGCGCTATCAAGCCACTGCCATTTGCTGCTATCCAGGCCCAGAGATTTTGTCTGGGTAATCATGATTAGTCCGAGACCTGCAATAATAGCTATGGTAGAATAGGCATCGGTTTGAAGATGTTTGCCGGCCGATACCAGGATAAGCGAATTATGTTGCTCCCCCTTTTTTTCGGCATACTTACCAGCGAGATAATTAATGCTTCCGGCAAGGGCAACAATAATCAAACCTGTATCAAGCCTTTCAATCGGCTGAGGCTCTATTAAGTGCTTGATAGCTTCATAAATTATTACTACTCCCGCTACAACTATCAGCGTACCTTCTACAGCAGAAGATAAAAACTCGGCCTTACCATGCCCGTAAGGGTGATTGGTGTCACGTGGCCGTGAGGCAAGAATAATACTGTATAACCCTAAAAAACCGGCAGCCATATTTACTATCCCTTCCAGTGCATCGGTAAGCACAGTTACAGAATGTGTGAGATACCATGCAAGCATTTTACCAGCAAAAAGAGCAACTGAGAGCAATGCAATATATCGCTGTATCCTGATTGGCTTCATAATAAATTTGTGCCTGTAAAGATACTAATAATGTTCATGAAAGGCAGGTAAACAGTTCATTAATAATAGGTAATACTGTAGAACACAGAGTCATTAGCACCAACACCATAATTGTTAGCAACTTTTATTAACTGACTGATCCTTCCATTTCCGTCAAACTGATAAAAGTAGTTTTGTCGCCAGGTACTTCCGTACATCATATCTGAAACAAGATGGGTTGTCTTAATATAAGACCTGCCGTATTTTAAAAATTGGTCTAATCTCCAGGCATCACCCGGTTGTCCGTATTTTCCGGGATCATAGTCATAAGTATAGGCAGGGCCTCCGGTCGAATCCCTGGTAACATCACCATTCAGCCATTTAAAATAGGTGTGTGTTTGTATGTAATATGGCGGCGTTGATGAAGGAGTCTTACTATCGAGTTCCATCAACTGGCTGCCATTATAGGACATACTCAGGGAATCTATGCTCAGTACATTTAAAATAAATCCGTTGCTGTTCGCCAGTACATCAAAAGTAGCATTGGTTTCATCGGTAATGGAATAGGACGTGCCGAAATAGATGAATTTCCGGAACCCATAATAACCGGCAGATGTTCCGGTACCGGTAATAATCAAAGAATCAATATTATTGTAATTACCATAAACCATACGATAATTTAGTATTGATCCGGAATGAGACTGAGTAAATGTAGCAATCTTTGCAGCGCCAAAAGGATTATCATTCTTTTTCTTTTTGCATGACATTCCCAAACAGATGAGACTGAAAATAATGAGGATAACCGGTAAATGATAGCGTTTCATAAATAAATTCATTAATAAAGATACGAAATTGCCTTCATTACGCCTTCCGGGCATCTGATAATTATTGGTCCTTAAAACTCAGTTTGGTATAACTAAAAATGAGTATCCCTGACATAATAAGGCTGATCAAAAATACACCCAACATTGCATCAACAAATACATTGAATCCTCTTTTATCGCCAACAGTAATGAATTCGAGGGTGCCGTAAACAGACAACCCAAGTGTAAGAATACCAATTATCAGATTGGTAAGCTTTTGTCTGAAATACGATTGCGCTGCAAAAATCAGGATGGTAGTAACAGCCCAGAAATCAAATACGCCAAAATAAAATAAGCGGAGAAAAAACCAGCACACGCCTAATAAAATATAATAGCCATAGGCCACATAGACCAGCTTTTCATACAACGATGTTTGTTTCTTTTCCATAGTCAGCACCTGCAAATTGTAACCAAATTAATAAACCTCCGCTCTTCGCCATCCAAATGTCACCTGGGCATGTTTATGGCCCTGCATATCAACCTGCATTCGCAGAGACGGAATGCATTCCGTCTCTGCTACCAACATCCACGCGATTTACCAAACTCATTCGACCTCTCCCTCTCCCTGGGAGAGGGCCGGGGAGAGGTCTTACTTCACCCTCTTACTTTTAGCTTCCATTCCTCCAGTCTTTCTTTCTCGTTGAGAGAAACTGACAGGACAATCTTCCATTGGTTATTTTTATCCAACTTCAGCACGTATTGGTAATCGCAGTTGTAGATAGGATTATTAAGGCTGTCGAGATACTGCCAGTTGACCTTTACATTAATTATCCTGCCTGTCCATTCACGACGGCTCCAGATTTCATGCCGTACAATAGCGATCCCGAACTGGCGGTAGAAACCAATGCCTGTATTAAAGAATCCTTCGAGTCTGCCCGCGTCATTAAAAACGGTAGTGGCATCATCTGATACCATAGTGCATGGAATATTGTAAAGAAATGCCATACCCTTAGTATCATAAAGCTCCAGCGCCCTGGAATACGATTCAAAAAAGGTGTTGATTTTCTGCATGGGGAGGGTTGAAATATTCATAACGCACATTTTCCGGCGGCGAATTTACCACATTTTCAATTCGGTGGAGTTTCCTGTTTTTAATTTAATTTTCAATCCCATGAATTTTGCAAATTATCACAATTGCATATTATCTTTGGACCGAATGAAGACGCTGCTCAATAATGACCAACTAAATATTACGCTGCAGCGGTTAGCACACCAATTGGTTGAAAACCATCTTTCTTTCAAGGACACCGTTATTATCGGTATTCAGCCCAGGGGTATATACCTTTCGGACCGGATCGCGAAAATGGTAAAGAAGATAATCGGTAATAACCTTATCCAATATGGCAAACTGGATATTACTTTTTACCGCGATGATGTGCAGACCCGGGATATTCATGTGCCATCTGATACCAATATTTCTTTCAGCATAGAAGGCAAGAATGTGATATTGATAGATGATGTGCTGCATACGGGGCGCACCATACGTTCTGCCCTGGATGCACTCATTGATTTCGGGAGGCCGAAGAAAGTGGAGCTATTGGTACTGATTGATCGTCGCTTCAGCCGTGAACTACCTGTGCAACCTGATTATGTGGGCCAGACGGTAGATACGATACTGACGCAAAAAGTACTGGTAAACTGGACCGAGAAAGACGGAAAAGACGAAGTTGTGCTCATTGATAAAGTTTAGTTTGGGAATTTGTAGTTTGGAATTGGGAATTGGGATTGTGTTGTTTGGGAATTAGGTATTTGTAGTTTGTAGTTTGTAACCTGCCTGACGGCAGCTACCCTATACACACATGTATTTGTAGGATCCCGATAGCTATCGGGATGGAATGCCTAAGCGAGGCTACCTGTTAGTAGTTTTAGATGTAATAATGCCGTCGTGCCCCTTCGGGGCTACCCAACCTGCCTGCAGGTAGGCAAGTTCGCGATGGAAAATGAGCCGTAAAATGATAATATAATAAGATGTGTGTGCAGGGTAGCTGACGGCAGGCAGGTTGGGATTGTTTAGATAGAGAATTAGGAATTTGTAGTTTGGAATTAGGAATTAGGATTGTGATTTGGATTGTTTGGTTTGTATGTTAAAATGAGATTTTTTGTTTTGAGTTTTTATTTTTTTACTTTTACTTTTTAAAAAATGCTTTCTGTAAAACATCTGCTCGGAATAAAGGAACTGAACCTGCAGGATATAGAGCAGATATTTCAAACCGCTGATAATTTTAAAAAGGTTTTGCAGCGGCCTATTAAGAAAGTACCCACCCTCCGCGATACCACTGTTGCCAATATTTTTTTCGAGAACTCTACCCGCACCCGTCTTTCATTTGAACTTGCTGAAAAACGCCTTGGCGCTGATGTGGTGAACTTCTCTGCATCAGGTTCATCGGTATCAAAAGGTGAAACCCTGATAGATACGGTGAACAACATACTGGCTATGAAGGTGGACATGGTTGTAATGCGGCACTCGGCAAGCGGCGCGCCATGGTTTCTTGCCAATCATATTGATGCCAGCATCATCAACGCCGGTGACGGCACCAACGAACATCCTACACAGGCCCTGCTGGATGCCTTCTCCATGCGGGAAAAATTAGGCGACCTCAAGGGCAAGCGTGTTACCATCATTGGCGACATTATGCATAGCCGGGTGGCGCTGAGTAATATCTTTTGTCTTGCCAAACTAGGCGCCGAGGTTACTGTTTCCGGCCCTCCTACCCTTATTCCTAAGCATATTGCGTCGCTGGGTGTAAGAGTGGAATACAATGTAAAGAAGGCGCTGGAATGGTGCGATGTAGCCAATGTGCTCCGCATTCAACTGGAGCGCCAGCACAAACCCCTTTTCTCTACCCTGCGTGAATATGCCATCTACTATGGCGTAAACAAGCAAATGCTCGACAGCCTGAAGCGCGACATAGTGATCATGCACCCCGGCCCCATAAACCGTGGCGTGGAAATCAATTCGGATGTGGCTGATTCCAAACAATCTATTATCCTTGAACAGGTGCAGAATGGCGTAGCTATCCGCATGGCGGTGATATATCTGTTATCGGGTAAGAGAGAGTTGGAGTAAAAAAAACGGCCCTCCCGATAGAAGATCGGGACCTTGTTCCGGGAGGTGTTAATTCATAGTACTCATTTATTGAAACCAGATTTCGTGAAAATACGCTACATACATATACCTTTTTATTTTGGTTTATCATTATTCACTATAGGCACATTATTTAGAATTCAGCATTGGCCTTATTCAGAGATAGTATTATTGTCGGCAACCATTATTGAGGCAGCCTTCCTTATTCTTGTACTAATTGAAATTTTCACTTCCAAGATTGCAACAAAATCACTGAAGATCTTGTGGGGCATTGAATATTCGTTATTCCCTGTTTTAGCTCTTTTATATTTTCCTGCTTTATTCCTGTTATTTCTGATTTTTTTAGGCGGAACAAATTATCTAAACCGTGGCAGAAAAAAATTTGTTCTGAAAGAACGGGAAATTGATAAGATCAAGTTTGACTCGATATAAGAAAATCTAAATTCAGGGCTTACAACTATTGGGCTTAAAACAATACTATGTATCATCAAACCGCTAACAATAAACCGCTATCACATTGCAGAAATTGTACCCCTTCCCTCCTATCCCATTACAAGATATTCAACGGTACCACGGGTACATCCGCCCCTTGAATCCGCATTGGTATTTCAGTCTTGTGGGGTCGCCACTTGTACCTTTTCCCTTAGCATCGGATACGAAGATTCTCACGTTCCATGTAAACGCCCGGATTAAGATCGCGCCACTTATACGCCGGATGTCATGAAAGCATTAATCACGTTTCCCTTTCGTTCTTAACGAGTTTCCACAGGAACTCAGTTTTGACATCAACTCGAGCTTACGACGCCTCATTAGTGATTCACTTGCGTTCACCTTCTTAATCCTTACCTGACCTCTTTATGAGGCTTTTTCCGTAAACGTTTAATACCATACCTTTTGTGTACAGCACCTTACGGTAGTTTGAAACCTCTGCATGAACAGCGATTCCGGAGGGGCTTCCTCCATCATTTACATAGCATCTTGCAGTTCATAACTCTGCGCAGTTCGTGACACACTGTGGATAACTCATATTATAAATGGGGTTGAAATGCTTTACTGGCAGCTTTATTACAAATATCCAAATGTCGTATCATTGTCGTATATTGTCGTATTAGGGTGTTCTGATCAGTTTGGTCCCTCATCGTGTCCTCGGCGGGTCATCCATCTTCTCCGTCCCCGACGGGTTTCCTTTTATTTTTCAAGCGCTCAAGTTGAAATATAAGATGTCCCCGCCGATGTCTCATCTTATTCAACTGCCATAGAATTAGAAGGCATACTTGATGGACTCGGCGGCAACCAGGGAACTGATGCTGAACTGGTAGAAACCCCGTCAGTACACATTGTGCATAGTCCCGATGGCTATCGGGATGCGTTGGAAGGTGTCAGACGGGTGTTTCGTTAAGTGCTCTGTCCCATCAAAGGCCTCACTCGCGAGTAAGTTGCACCGCCTAACGGGGTGCGTGTGGTTGTGGGTAATCGTCGGGCTTCTATAAGCTTTCACCCAATCCCGATGGCTATCGGGAGGGAGATGATATGTTGTTACAAAAGATTCAGCGAAATCAAAAAAATCAACTTAATCAGCGGTTCAGACAAAAGTACTTCCACTTTTTCCCCTACCTCATAATACCTAAACAAATACCCCTCAATCACTTACCACCAAGAAAACATTCTGTCATAGGCTCAAAACTGTACTATCATGTAAGTTATATTTGGTAAATTAAAATTTGTTTATTACATTTGTACACCCTGCAGCCAAGAAAGCCTAAAGCAAAAGGATGCTGTTGAAGATATATTCTCCTGCGAAGTCACTTTATTGTTTTATGGTATATATAACCCAACTTCATGTCTCTCTTCCGATTCCGGAAGCAACCGGAAAAAAACCGGAAATTGTTTGAAATGCAAATGATTGAATATCAATGAAAAGTTACTGAACCTGCAAATTATTTTTATACCAGAAAATATTACAAAACAACTACAGCTATGAATTATAAATAACATAATTTGATGTTTTCGTCGGTCCGGTACCGATAATTGTAGGGGCGGTACCCATGTGTCCGCCCCACTCGCGCAGGTCAGATAACAACCATATGAAAAAGCATCCTGTACTCATCATAATTTTCTCGCAAACCTGTCTGCTGGCAGCTACCCTGTACACACATGTATTTGTAGGATCCAGATAGCTATCGGGATGGAATGCCTCAGCGAGGCTACCTGATAGTAGTTTTAGATGTAATAATGCCGTTGTGCCCCTTCGGGGCTACCCAACCTGCCTGCCGGTAGGCAAGTTCGCGATGGAAAACAATCCGTAAAATGATAATATAATAATATATGTGTACAGGGTAGCTGCAGACAGGCAGGTTTTCGACTATACTAATACGACAACAGTACGACAATATACGACAATGCCACTACTGATTATCAATAAGTTGTAGCAGAAAAAACGAGAAAACACGACAAAGAAAAAAAGGACAATACCATTTGCTGTCTCGCACCTACGTAACACCTCCCTCTCTTTTGGAGAGGGCTGGCGTGAGGGTAACAATAGTACGACAATATACGACAATGCCACTACTGATTATCAATAAGTTATAGCAGAAAAAATGAGAAAATGCGACAATGCCTGCCCGGCCTGACTGCTGATAGGCAGGCTGAACAGACGGGAAAAAAGGGACAATGCCTTCATCCCGAATGTTGAAAAATGATATAAAACAAAAATTTGAACCAACAGCCACTTACTACTTACGACTTACAACTTATGACTATAATAGGCATGGTCGTTTCATAAATTACTGTTTGAAATTAATAGGTAAATTTAGGGAAAAGGGAAATTTTCAACTTATCAACCTTTTAACATTTCCCGGCATAGGGGTATTTAAAAGCTGTGTTGTCTTACTATAAACGTAATAGAATTGGCTGAAGCTATTATCTTTAACCCTGGATATCCAAATTTGCTGATGGACAATGATACGGCCGGCATAAACCGAGTAAATGCCGACAGTGCGGCCCTTTTTGAAAATGTGTTCAAAGCACACTTCAAGAGCCTTCATGCCTATGCATTTACCATACTCAGGGATGATATAGCTGCCGAGGAAATGGTGCAGAATGTGTTCTTTAAGTTGTGGGAGCGGAAAGAGAAGATAGAAATAGAGACATCGGTGACGGCTTATTTGTACAGGTCGGTGTATTACGAGAGCCTGAATTATTTAAAACATATAAAGGTAAAAGAGGGTTATCACCACCACGCCACCCGCAACAATGCGGATCATGACGCAACCGATAACCTAACGCTGAAAGAACTGAGGACGAAAATAGATGAGGCGATAAAAGAACTGCCCGAGCAATGCCGCACCATCTTCCAGCTAAGCCGGTTTGATGGACTGAAGTACCGGGTAATAGCTGATAAGCTGGGGATTTCGGTAAAGACGGTGGAGAACCAGATGGGCAAAGCATTAAAAACATTACGAATAAAACTTGTGGAATATTTACCTGTATTGATACTATTGTTAACCTGCAAAAATCTGATCAAGTGAAAAAGAACGGGAATATTGCGGAGGACTTACTGGTAAAATACCTGCTGAACGAGACTTCGGAGGCAGAGCAAAAACAGGTAAGCCAGTGGATAGATGCAAGCGATGCGAATAAAACCCGCTTTGATCATCTGAGGCTGGTATGGGAAGAAAGCGGTAAAATAGCAGCAACAGGTACTATTGATACAGATGAAGCATGGGCAAGGTTCAAACAGCGTACCAACCAACCCCGGCGCACCCTACCCGCCCCTGTTGTTTACAGGTGGGCGAAAATAGCAGCGGCAGTACTGCTTTTGGCAGGAGGTAGTTTGGTGGCCTGGTTCATCGCAAACAGGGAAGAGCCAAAAGTGCAGGTAGTACAGCAAACTCAACCGGCGCCAGCAAACCAGCAATTATCCACAAAGGATACACCTAAGCTAGAGCAAGTTGCGGTTACCCCTGTAGTGGTAAGTCAGGAAAAGACGGCTAACATAAACAATGCAACCAGGACACAAATAGTTACACACAGGGCAATGGCGTTTAATACAAAGAACAAATTTCTTAAACATAACTATACACCGGGTATATTTAGATACGACAGGACCAAGGATTTTATTTGTAATAATACTCCCTGCCCTATTGAAATATGCATCAAACAAACAGTTAAATGCCCCAATGGAACAACCGAAGATATTTCAACCTGCAGCGTGCTGGAACCAGATGAATCCGGTCAGCTACGCTACAAAGCGTTCGACCGGTTAAAACATAGCTGTAGTACCACTGTCGAGGAAATAACTATAAAAAGAGTAAGTACCGGTGAAACAATAGTGCTGAACGCAGACTCAAAACCCGCCACGGCACAGGAATTTTTCAGTTATATTACCGGGCAGAAAAAGGGCGATATTACAGCAGGTATATTTCATACCGATTGTAACAACAATAAAGACGACTGCGGGCTGACATTTAATAATAGTAATTTGATTTTGGAGTAAGTTCTTTAATAGATTGCATTGGAAAAGAAGTTCCGTCGACAAACAAGTCAAACTTCAAGTGGATGCCAGCGATAATGAGGGCAAGTTCCCGCGAAGGGCAGGCTACACTTCCCCTCTTGAGAGGGGTCAGGGGTGTGTTTACTTATCTGTCGGCTCAATTTTCAGTTAATAAAAGGTATAAATTTGCATAAAACATGAATAAAATGAGAAAAAAAATAGCAAAAACGATTTCTAAACAACAATTTTTATTTACTTTTAAAACCACAAAAAAACAATGATTATGAAAAAAGTGTTCTTTACTCTCCTATGCCTGTCAATAGGCGCGGTAGCAACAGTAAAAGCCCAGGACAATAAACCTGTGCCACCACCACCTCCACCAGTTCCTGCGGCACAACCAGCTGTAGCGCCGGCGCCGGATCCTGACGCAGGTGAGTTCAAGTTCAAGGAAGAAACCCATGATTACGGAGAAGTTCCGGAAGGGCCACTTGCTGAAACCGACTTCGAATTTAAGAATGTAGGCAAGAAGCCTATCATTATCAGCGAAGCACACGGTTCATGCGGTTGCACAGTTCCTAACTGGCCAAAAGATCCGATCCTGCCAGGTAAAAAAGGTGTGATCCATGTATCTTACAATACCCAGGGCCGCCAGGGACCAATCATGAAGGACGTTACCATCAACTCTAACGCAAAACAGTCGCCAATGGTATTGCATATCAGGGGTAATGTTAAGCCAAAGCCGGTTGATCAGACAATTGTTCCTGCTCAGGTACCTGCTCCAAACCAGACTCCTCCGCCAGCGCCGGTGAAGAAATAATCTGATTGTTCAGTCATAAAAAAATCCCGGATGTTTCCGGGATTTTTTTTATTTAAGCCGTTCATTATACTTCACGCTGCGTAGATCTGTGCAAAAGAGTTTCACGCAAAGGCGCTATTATATATCATTTTATTACACTCTTGTTGCGTTGTTAAGCTCGCAAAGCTCTTGTTGACCAATGCACAAACCTGCCTGCCGGTAGGCAAGTTTATTCGGGGCACATTATACATTAAGCCAGCACCCTTCCATACATCTCCGCCCTGACAGCTTTTATGCGGTCGTTGGTGATATACTCGTCAAAATTCATTTCGCGGTCAATAAGGCCATTGGGGGTTATTTCAAGTATCCGGTTAGCAACTGTGTTGGCCAATTCATGGTCACGGGTGGTGAAAAGTAATGTTCCCCTGAAATCCTTCATGCCGTTGTTGAGGGCCGTAATGCTTTCCAGGTCCAGGTGGTTGGTGGGTTCGTCCATCATCAGCACATTGCCTTTCTGCATCATCATTCGGCTCATCATACAGCGGACTTTTTCTCCCCCGCTGAGCACGGTAGATTTCTTTAATGTCTCCTCACCGGTAAACAACATCCTGCCCAGGAAACCACGAATAAAAGTCTCGTCTTTTTCCTCTGAGTACTGTCGAAGCCAGTCAATGAGGTTGTTGTCATCGTCTTTAAAATATTCAGTATTGTCTGATGGGAGGTAGGTAGGCGTAACCGTTACACCCCAGCGGAACATACCATCGTAGTTCTTATCCTCTCCTGACAGTATATTATAAAATGCATTAGTAGCCAGCGAGTTAGATGAAAGTACGGCATTTTTCTGTCCTCGCTTCAGATCGAAGCTGATGTCTTTAAAAAGCACCTCGCCATGCAGCGACTTGCCAAGGTTTTTAACTTCCAGTATCTGGTCACCGGCCTCGCGCACCTGGTTATTAAAGATGATAGCCGGGTACTTACGGTTGGAAGCACGCATGTCTTCCAGCTTAATTTTATCCAATGCTTTTTTACGACTGGTTGCCTGTTTTGATTTAGATGCATTGGCCGAGAAACGGGCAATGAACTCTTTTAGTTCAGCTATTTTATCTTCAGCCTTCTTGTTCTGGTCGCCACGTTGTTTCAGCAACAACTGGCTCGATTCGTACCAGAAAGTATAGTTACCGGTAAACACATTGATTTTTCCAAAGTCAATATCCGCCACATGCGTACACACCGTATCGAGGAAGTGACGGTCATGCGAAACAACCAATACTATCTTATCATAGTCAGCCAGGAAATTCTCCAGCCATCCTACGGTTTCGAGGTCAAGGTCGTTAGTAGGCTCATCCAGCAACAGAATATCAGGATGACCAAAAAGAGCCTGCGCAAGCAACACCCTCACCTTCTGGTTGCCATCCAGTTCTTTTACTTGTTTATAGTGTACATCTTCCTTTATACCCAGGTTACTGAGCAGAGTTGCAGCATCATTTTCGGCATTCCATCCGTCCATTTCCGCAAACAGACCTTCCAGTTCGCCGGCCTTAATACCATCTTCTTCGGTAAAATCTTCCTTTGCATAGATGGCATCCTTTGCCTTCATCACCTCATACAGGGTAGTATTACCACGTATTACGGTATCCAGCACAGTCACTTCATCAAACTCATTGCGGTTTTGTTTCAGCACACTCATCCTCTGGCCCTTGGATATGTCCACCTTACCGGTAGTTGCATCTATTTCGCCGGCTATGATCTTCAGAAAAGTAGATTTACCGGCGCCATTGGCCCCGATAATGCCATAACAGTTACCTTCAGTGAATTTAATATTCACATCTTCAAACAGCACACGCTTGCCGTAGCGAAGCGATAAATTATTAATGTTAATCATTTTTCTTAGTCGAAAGTATTCAGTAGGGAGTAGAAAGCCAGGCCCTGCGACCTAATCCTAATTCCCAATAACAAATCCCTCCAGATAACTATCGGGACCTTTTTTTTCGGGCTGCAAAGGTAGGGATAATTAATGGGAATAAATCGGTATTTGTAAATGGGGTTTGAGAATTTTGTGTTAAGGAATTGACCAATACTGATCGGAACAAATCTCATTGTTTAGAATGGAATTTCCAGGTAAGTCCCCTATTTTTATGTCAAATAATATTGCAACTGTATTTGCGTTATTAGAGACCATAAATAATTATGAACCTCTAATGTTTAAACAATGAAAAATATACTCAAAATTGCCTGTATCTTAATTATACCCGTCCTCTCCTCTTGTCCAGGACCAAAGAGTCATGACATTAATTGCACGGATGGTTTTCTACAGATCATCGGGGTAGGCTTTGCTGCTTCAGATTTCAACGCTGCGATGATCGTCAAATACAAGAAAGACAATTTGTTTGATAGCACTATTGATTCGGGGAGTGTGACTTTAAGTATTGTAAGCTCAGATACTTGTCTGTTATGGAGCCACTCACCTACCTTGATACCAGGTTACGACTATAAATTGTGGCTTCCGGCCATAAATAAAACCTACTACATAACAGATATTACCCAGGCCGGGCAGCTGCATCGTTCGGTTCCGTATCGCGATCCGCCAGTTCAATGTGTAAATAAAATGGTTTCGTGCAAAGTAAATGGTGCGGAGCTGCCGATTGACTCAAGCAAGCTGGATCTAAGTTTATATGTGGCAGATATGTTGTACCTGCCGAGATGATCCAGCGCTGAAGCTATAAACGTTATAGAAAAATTATAGATACTAATTGCGAAATAGCACATTGGTTTTCACGTTATCAATATCACCAAATAATTAAACGTCAAAAACAATGAAATATCTACTTATAATAGTATGCATAGGTCTTATTCCATTCCTTTCGTCCTGCCCCGGAAAAAGCAGAGAGGATACCTGCGGTAACAGCTCATTATTGATAGTGGGAGTTGGATTTGATTCATCTGATTTTAACAGGGGCGTACTGGTCAGATACAGGCAAAACAATTTATTTGACAGTACAGTTGACTCGGCTACAATATGGGTGAATACCATTAAGGGAGATACTATATCTGTGTTTACAAATAATTTCCCCAATCTGCCGCCCGGGTTTGATTATCAAATGAAATTGCCCGCCATTAATAAGACCTACTCCATCACCGGGATAACACAAACCGGCCTGCTGCATAAGGTGCTCCCTTATGTCAACCCACCTGCGTCATGTGCTAACAGAATCATAGCGTGTAAGGTAAACGGAAATGCGGCTACTGTAGATACCAGTGTATATAGTTCATGGCCAATACCGGATACGTTGTACCTGGCTAAGTAAAAACAATCATTGGATAACCGCTGACAGCGCCAAGCTTGCTGGGGTAGATATGGAATAAGTAAAGTCCTATCAGTGCTGAACAATGAAATTCCTGCTGAAAGTATAGGCCATAGCACTCCCCTTCATGGGCCGGGGGTGTTGTATATTATCTTTTCCTTAACCTTACATTACGTACTTTTACATTATAGAATAACAAGCGCAATACAGCTTTTCTTTCGTTTCCACTTAATTGATCAACCTCCATAAGTGGCTTTGTAAAAAATCCGGGTTTCCGCAACATCTATTTCTTTTAGTTAATCATCTAAACTTTTTTTGGCTTTGTTAATTTAGTATACTTGAGTTGAATGAAATGCATACATATAACACAGTTGATGAACCTTTTTCCATAATGGTAGTGTTGAATACAACAACATTTTGTTGCCTGGCAAAAAGAAATATTATTTGATCTATACTAAATTAACAATGCCAAAAAGAAAATGATTTATCTCTAACCTCAAAATAAGAAAAAATGAAAAAAATAATCATGCAAATCAGTAAAATTAAATTATCAACATTCATCGTAACCAGTGTTGTAATAGGTGGCATTAGCCTGCTATTCGCTTTCATACCGGCCCCGGATAATAAAACATGGACTGCTCCGGCAACTGCCGACAAAGAAACCAACCCTATTGTTTCGAGTGCAGCGGCCATTGAAGCAGGCAAGACCGTTTATAAGTCTAAATGCATCGACTGTCATGGACCAAAAGGGAAAGGTGATGGCCCTAAGAGCGCTGACTTAGACAAAAACCCGCAAGACTTCACTAAAGCGGAATTCCAGAGACAGAGTGATGGATCCATATTTTGGAAGATTACTGAAGGAAGAAAGCCTATGCCTGCTTTTAAGAATGAATTATCAAAAGACCAGCGTTGGCAGGTTGTGCTTTATTTACGTACGCTTGGGAAAAAATAAACTAAACCAATAAATCAATAACCGCTATGAACAAAAAAATAATTTTGCTGGCATTTATTTCCTGCCTATTTACTGTGGTGAATGCGCAAACCTCATGGGATCTGAAAAAAGACCAGGATGGTATAAAAGTTTATACCGGGAGTGTTGTGAATTCAAATATTAAAGCGGTAAAAGTAACCTGCATCCTGAATGCAAACCTCTCCCAACTCACAGCGCTGCTATTGGACACTAAGGCTCATGAGCAATGGGTGTATAATACAAAGCAATCGTACCTGGTTAAACAACTAAGCGCCAATCACCAGATCTACTATACTGAGATCAGTATGCCCTGGCCGTTGACCAACCGCGATGTGATCGTGGAAATGACTATAACCCAGCAACCCGGAACAAAGGTTATGTACGTGAGCGCCAATGCAGTAGAACAAAATGTAGCTATAAATAAAGACAAAGTACGCGTACCTTTGTCGAAGGTTAGCTGGGTGGTCACACCTTTTGGTAATAACCAGCTGAATGTAGAATATATAGGTCAGGCAGACCCCGGTGGTTCTGTTCCGTCATGGCTGGTGAATTCATTTTCCACCAAGGGCCCGTTTGAAACGTTTAAAAAATTAAAAGAATTAGTTGGATCAGCCGCCTACCAGAATATCGCCTATGACTTTGTGGCAAACTAAACGACTAAGATATGAAAGTACTGGCCTACCAGATTGCAGACGGCATAGATATAAAGAGTTTCAAAAGCAGCTTTAAAGCCCCTGTACATTTTTCTGATAACGACGAGATCTTTTACGCAATTGACCCTGATAAATTCATTTATGTTTTTAAATATGGCGTTGTTTCTTTCTTAAACTACGTTGAGATCGGCATTGCTGAATTTATACAAACTATTACTCCTTACTGCAGGAATTTTTCAGAAACCAGGCACAGTGAGGAATTTGAAATAGAAAGTGATGCAAAGGAGATAAAATTTGGGTATAATAAAATTGAAATAATCAGCCCCAGTATTGACATCTTCCGGTTGATCATGCTCAATGTATCGCAATCTGTTGCGCTCGATTATTATTCTGAAGTAACCAATAAGTTATTAATTGAAACAAACCTGCAAACCCGTTTTTTAGAAAAAAAGGGACGACTTAATATTTCGGGAAGGAACTTAAAGAAATTCATCGGTCGTACACTTAACCTCAAAAGCACCATATCTGAAAACCTGTACATTTTCGACTCTCCACCGGAAACATGGGAGGATGAGGACCTCAATAAAATAGACATTGGCCTGAAAAGAACATTCGACCTCCAGGTACGTTTCCGGCATATACAGGAGAGCCTGCAAATCATTAAAGAGAACTTTGAGCTTTTTAAAGATATTATGCAATACAAGAGCAGCTACGTGCTGGAGATCATTGTGATTATACTGATACTGGTGGAGGTGGTCAACCTGGTGATTGAAAAGATCAGGTAGGTGATCTAGCATGATGGATGATGTAGCAAACCTACCCAATATAATCTACCTCGTTAAAATAAACGGCACTATTGCAAAGTGTTTTGTAAAGGAGTTGCAGAAGTAATTTATCTGAACCAAAAATAGTAGAAAAAGGTAAACACCCAATGTTAACCATTGAAGTATTTACCTCTTAAAATAAGAAACGCTCAAAAAAGCCAGAAAGCCGAGCATATATTCTCAACGTACTCCCCTTTAGGGGCCGGGGGTTTCAGGCCCTAAAGCAGCGCCATACTCTCCTCCAGCGTCTGAATCTTAGCCACCGCATCAGCCCGCTTCTTGCGCTCATTGTCTATCACCTCGGGCTTTGCATTTGCTACAAACTTTTCGTTGGTCAGCTTCTTATCTACGCTCACAATGAATCCTTGCAGGTAGATAATATCCTTCTCCATTTGTGCTTTCTGCACAGTAGGGTCAATGGTTGCTGCGGCGGCTTCTATGTATAGTTTATCAGTATGCACCACCAGAGATATGCAGCCTTGTCTGGCTTCAGTGGTGTACCCTATTGTATCTGCATTTACCTGCCGCCTCAGTATGTCCAGTACTGACTCGTAGAATGAATGATGCGGTGTATCTATCCACAGTTTAATGGTATCCTTAGGTTTCAACTGGTTCTTGTTACGGGTATCCCTTACGGCGGTAATAATATCCTGAAGCAACAGCCCACCTTTCAGCGTATCAGCATCAGGGGTATTGTAAACAGGCAGTTGTTTTACGATCAGGTCATCACCGGTTTGTCTTTCTGCAAGGATGTGATAAATCTCCTCGGTAATAAATGGTAAATATGGGTGCAGCAATTGCAGCAATTGCTCAAAAATATTAATCGTCCTGCTGTAAACATGAGTGGAAACCGGTTGCTCCATTCCCGGCTTCACCCATTCCAGGTACCATGAACAGAAGTCATTCCAGATGAGTGAGTAGATGGTCTTCAGCCCTTCACTCAGCCTGAATTCCTTTATCATCTCCGTTACCTCCTGCGAAACCTGCGCCAGGCGGGCATCCATCCAGTCCAACGCAAATTTTACATTGCTGTCTTCCATGCCATCAACACAACGCCCTTCCCAGCCTTTCACCAGCTTCAGGGCATTCCATAGCTTATTGCAGAAGAAGCGGCCCTGCTCCAGTTGCGCGTCATCAAACAACAAGTCATTACCAGCCGGCGAAGTGATCAACACACTAAATCTCACTACATCAGCGCCCTGGTCAGCTATCATCTCCAGCAGGTCAGGCGAGTTCCCCAGCGATTTGCTCATCTTTCTGCCCTGCTTATCCCTTACAATACCGGTAAAGTAAACCTTGTCAAACGGCTTCTCGCCCATAAACTCATACCCTGCCATGATCATACGCGCCACCCAGAAGAAAATGATCTCAGGAGCGGTTACCAGTGTGTTGGTAGGGTAATAATATTTCAGGTCTTTGTTGTCGGGATTTTTGTTCCAGTCAAATACCTCCATCGGCCACAGCCAACTGCTGAACCATGTATCCAGCACATCATCATCCTGTCTCAGTACCGGATTTTTATCCGCCAGTGAAGGCTTCTTTTCATTATATATTTTGTGCGCTTCTTCGCTAGTTCTGGCAACATACAATCCGCCCTCGGCATCATACCATGCAGGTATGCGCTGCCCCCACCAAAGCTGGCGGCTGATGCACCAGTCCTTGATATTACCCATCCAGTGGCGGTAAGTGTTCCTGAATTTTGCCGGATGAAACTCTACTCCGCCATTCTCCACCACTTCAATTGCAGGCTTAGCCATCTGCTGCATATTGCACCACCACTGCATGCTCAGGCGTGGCTCTATCACCACGTCCGTCCTCTCACTAAATCCTACCTGGTTTACATAGTCTTCTTCCTTAACTACAGCATTTATCGCTTTCAGATCTTCGATGATCTTCTTACGAACTGCAAAGCGATCCTGCCCGATATACAACTGTGCGGCCTCGCTCATAGTGCCGTCATCATTCAACGTATCTACCACAGGCAGTCCATGCTTCAGCCCAAGGTTGTAGTCATTGATATCATGTGCAGGCGTCACCTTTAGTGCGCCTGTACCAAATTCCTTATCAATGTATTCATCAAATATGATCGGTACACGCCTGTTAATCAATGGAATGAAGCAATACTTCCCTATCAGATGCGCATAACGCTCATCATCAGGGTGAACACATACAGCAGTATCGCCAAGTATGGTCTCAGGGCGCACAGTAGCAATGGTTATGTATTCATCATTGTCACCATCAATTTTATAACGAACGTAATACAACTTTGAATTGGTCTGCTTGTGATTCACTTCTTCATCACTCAGCGCGGTCTTTGCCTTGGGGTCCCAGTTGATCATCTTTACCCCACGGTAAATAAGCCCCTTCTCATACAACTCCACAAACACCCTGATTACAGAGTTATAATAACCCTCATCCATAGTAAAAGCAGTGCGGTCCCAATCGCAGGCGCAGCCCAGCTTTTCCAATTGTTTCAGAATGATGCCGCCGTATTTCTCTTTCCATTCCCATGCATACTTCATGAACTCATCGCGGCCTATCTTGTTCTTATCTATGCCGCGTTCCTTCAACATGTTCACCACCTTTGCTTCAGTGGCTATTGAGGCATGGTCGGTGCCGGGTACCCAGCAGGTATTGTAGCCGGTCATCTTTGCACGGCGGATCAGTATATCCTGTACGGTATTATTCAGGGCATGGCCCATGTGCAGCACACCCGTTACATTGGGCGGCGGTATTACAATAGTATAGGGTGGACGTTCGTCCGGTGTACTTTTAAAATAGCCTGATTCGTTCCAATGCTTATACCACTTTTCGTCAGCTTCTTTATGTTCAAAATTCTTTCCTAATTCCATAGTGCGAAAACTCAAAAAATTAATGATTTAAATGAGCACAGTAACTTTTTATAAGTTCTATACCCCTGTGTCCCCAGATAGGATGAGGTACCTTGCCCCACTCTGTTGCCCAATGAATGGCGATCTCCTGCGGTGTTATATTTTTTGCTTCAGCCTCTTTGAGCAAGGCGAATGTTCCGTTATGCTGATCGTTATATATCTTTTTGCACTCCATTTTAAGGTCATCTTCAAGGCGGCCATATTGTTCATTGGCGCAATTGATGATACCCATTCGGTTGATGTAAAAATCGGGAAGGTAAACAATGTTCCTGTCACGTAATAACTTATAATCTTCATCAAAGTTCCCCAACTGGTTGTTAGCCGCACCGACAACATACTTACATTTCAAAGTAGGAATGGTAGTTGAATTCAGAATACCACCAATAGCGCAGGGTGCAAACACATCGCATTGCGCAGCGTAGATTTCTTCCGGTGTATTCACAATCGTAACCTTATCTGCATATGCATTGTTGGCATAAGACTTTATAGCGTTGCATGCATCCTTATCATAATCAAAAATGACCAGGCTGCCACCGCTGAGTAATACAAACTCTGCCAATGGACCACCTACATTTCCAACACCCTGAATAGCCACGGTCATACCGGTGAGGTCGTGCTTGCCTTCAAAATGATTGATGGTAGCCCGCATAGATTGAAACACGCCATCCGCAGTCCACCTGCTTGGGTTATTGCTACCGCCTACTGATGCAGGCAGGCAGGTAACATACCTGCAAACAGTAAGGATAGTAAGCATATCCTCAGGAGTAGTGTTCATGTCTTCTGCTGCAATATATGGTCCGCCCAGGCTGGCCACAAACCTTCCGTAATTTTTGAAAAGTGTGGTCCTTAATTCCTGGTTGGTAAATATCTTATTACCAATCGCATTTCTAGTATTATCGTTGATCTTATCAAATGCAGCCTGGTCAACGGGGCAAATAATTGCCTTGCCACCACCCCACCACAATTTGGAAATTGAGTTTTTGTCGGTCATTCCTTTACTAAGCCTGAGGCCGTCATAAATTGCACCTTCCAGTTTCTCATAATCCCTGTATTTTAACCGTGTACCACCCTGAGACTGGCCACGAACGGTGCTATGCACAAATACCATGAACATACATTTTGTTTCCTTATCCCATTTAAAGAAAATGCCTTCATGGTTTCTGTAATCCTTCATTTGAGCCACTTCCTTTGCCAACTCATTAAACAGTCCCCCAGAGCCAACAACACCATGCTCATTTTTAATAATATACCCTCTTTCCAGGCCAACTTCCTCCATTAATAAAGCAAATTCCATTGGAGTGCTTTGTGAAATATTTTTGACTATCATTTTATATAAATTTAAGAGGACAAAAGTAAGAAATTAATGCCCATTCCAAGACCTGAAAACTGATATAATATTTTGTATGTTAGAATATAGTGTACAATGGTAAGACGGAAAACCGGAGAGTGGAGTTTATTAATCTTTGAACATCACCCAAACATTATCGCGAGTAAACAAATCACCCATGAAAGAATATTGATCACAAACATGGCAATACCATTCCTGATGGTACTATCATTAAAGGTGGGGAAACGGGTGCCATCAGGTAATGTGGATTTTGATTGCATAATGATTGCTCCAATGAATATGCCGAATATCCCCGGCATAAACCATATGCTATTAGACAAACTTGAGTGGATCAAATAATTATATACGATCCCTGCAATCGCCCCCATTCCTGAGCAATAACCGAGTGCCATTACAAAGGGATTTAATGTTTTTCTCTCAGATAGCGCATTGATACGCTGCGTTTCCAATTCCTCGAGCTTTTCATCGGGAATATTTAAACCTTTGCTTGCCAGTAATGCCCGTGCAATGTTGAAGTTCTCCGGGCCCCACTCATCGGCTTTGGCAACCACATCAAGTAATTCATCCGTATTCAGCGACATTAACGGGTGGCTGGGGTCAATGTCTTTAACATCTACTTTGGATGATTCGAGCAGTATCTTATTTGCTACAGGAAAATCTGCTGCCGGAATTCTTAGAATGATCTGGTCGCTGTAGTCCGTACCCAAATAGGCTTCTGGCAGCCGCCTGCTGTCAGCAACTACCTCTGTTTCTATACCTTCATGCTGCAGGCACAGCTCTGCTTTCACTGCATCTTCGATGGTGGCGTACAGCCTGTAAACGATCAGTTCTTCGCTGATTGGTATGTAAACATACGAAAATTCTGAAAAGCAAAAATGGCCACCATAAATGGTGGCCACCCTTCAAAATGCAAGATTTTATTATGCTGTTGGTTCTTCTGTAGCTGTTGGCTCAACGGCATCAGTAATCTGTGGATTAACATCTGCAACCGGCGCTGCTGCTGCAGGTGCTGTTGTAGCTTTCTTAGGTCCCTTGCGGCCACGACGTGTTTTCTTAGCTGCTGCGGCTTCCTGGTCTCTGCCGTAGATTGTGTTAAAGTCAACCAGTTCTATCATAGCCATATCAGATGCATCACCCATACGGCGCGGCAACTTGATGATACGTGTGTAACCACCCGGACGGTCGGCTACTTTATCTCCTATTACACCAAACAATTCCTTGATGGCTTCTTTATCCTGCAGCTTTGCAAACACTGTACGACGGTTGTGCATACTGTCTTCCTTGCTGCGGGTAATGATCGGCTCGGCATATACACGCAAAGACTTTGCCTTGGCAAGAGTAGTGGTGATACGTTTGTGCTCAATAAGCTGGCAGGTAAGGTTCGATAAAAGCGCTGCGCGGTGTTCGTAAGTGCGGCTTAAATTTTTGATTTTGTCTCCGTGACGCATGACATTTGTGTTTTAATCCCCCCATACCGTGTCAGGAATTATGGCGGACGTTGTTAGTTGAAAAGTTGATTCGTTGATAGGTTGATAAGTTGGGAATTGCTTCCGTATTTATCTAAAATGAGAAAAGTCAAAAGCGAAACTTTGTGGTGTTCACTTTTGACTTTTACCTTAGTTATTATCTTCTCCCCTGCGGAATTTATTGATGTCCATTCCGAAGTGCAGGCCGCGCTCGTGGAGCACCTGCTCAATTTCAGACAATGATTTTTGTCCGAAATTCCGGAACTTCATCAGTTCTTCCTGGGTATATTGTACCAGTTCGCTGAGTGAATTGATCTTCGCTGCTTTCAGGCAGTTGAATGCACGAACAGAAAGTTCGAGGTCTTCAAGCGGCGTATTCAATACTTTACGTACCAGTAATGTTTCTTCGTCAACAATGGTTTCTTTCTCTTCACGTTTAGTGTCGAGCGAAATGTTCTCATCGGTAATGATCATCAGATGCTGGATAAGTATGCGTGATGCTTCCTTAACAGCTTCTTCCGGATGAATGGTACCATCGGTATTCACTTCCATGATGAGCTTTTCGAAATCGGTGCGCTGCTCAACGCGGGTGTTCTCGATAGAGTATTTTACATTCTTGATAGGCGTGTAAATAGAGTCAATGGCTATGATACCAAGCGGAGCGTCAACCGGGCGGTTTTCCTCGGCAGGCACATATCCGCGGCCCTTGCCTATATATAATTCCATCTGGAAAGAAGCTCCGGGATGTAAATTACAGATAACCAGATCAGGGTTCATCACCTGGAAGTTAGGCAAAGCCTCGCCTATCATTCCTGCTGTGAATACTTCCTTTCCTTTAATGTTCAAATCAATCTTTTCACCGGTAAATTCACCTAATTCGGCAGCGCCTTTCAGACGCACCTGCTTGAGGTTGAGTATGATCTCTGTAACGTCTTCCAGAACACCTTTCAGTGTAGCAAACTCATGGTCTGCACCGGGAATCCTGATAGCTGTGATCGCAAAACCTTCCAAAGAAGAAAGCAATACACGGCGTAAAGCATTACCGATGGTAACACCATAACCCGGCTCCAGTGGGCGGAATTCGAATTGTGCTTCGAATTCGGTTGTTTTCTGAAGAGCTATCTTATCCGGTTTTTGAAAATTCAATATGGCCATATTGATATTTATTTGTGATTTTAGATTATTGTTAATTTAAATTAAATGAGGGTTGACACATGAGTCAACCCCTACAACTACTACTTAGAATATAATTCGACAATCAGCTGTTCTTTGATATTTTCCGGAACCGAATCGCGCTCAGGATGTGACAGGTAAGTGCCCTTCATATCTTTTTCGCTCCATTCAACCCAGTTAATACGTGGATTTTTTCCACGGATCATTCCAATAACAGTATTGTTCGCCTTGCTCTTAGGTTTCAGTTCTATTACATCTCCGGGTTTCAGGCTGAAAGAAGGGATGTTAACCACTTCGCCATTCACCATTAAATGCTTGTGCGAAACGAGCTGGCGTGCTGCCGGGCGTGTAGGCGCAATTCCAAGCCGATAAACCGTATTGTCCAAACGTGCTTCGAGCAGTTTGATGAGGTTTTCACCGGTTGCACCCTTCAGGCGTGCTGCCTCTACATAAGTATTAGCGAATTGTTTTTCAAGCAGGCCGTAGGTGTACTTGGCTTTCTGCTTTTCTTTCAGCTGCACCGCATACTCGCTTGCGGTTTTGCGTTTGCGGGTCGGGCCATGCTGGCCGGGAGGGTTGCTGTTTTTACTGAGGCTTTTGCCTGATCCGAGAATAGGTTCTCCGAATATGCGGCATATCCTGTTTTTTGGTCCTGTATAACGTGCCATGACGATTTTTGTTTAGCCATCCCGTCTCATAAATCGTCGAATCCGATCCGGAACAGCGTTGTTGTTATAAAAAATTGATAAATAAACTTCTTAAAAATAACCCTGAAAAAGCCCACCTGGTATTTCAAAGCCGAAGGAACGAATCCTGCGTACTCCCCTTTAGGGGCAGGGGGTGACTATACTCTTCTCTTTTTGGGAGGACGGCAGCCGTTATGCGGCATAGGAGTAACATCCTTGATGGAAGTGACTTCGATACCTGAATTGTTCAAAGAACGGATAGCGCCTTCACGGCCCGAACCAGGTCCTTTTACAAAAACATCGGCTTTTTTCATGCCGGCATCGGATGCTACTTTAGCACAATCCTGGGCAGCAGTCTGGGCAGCGTATGGCGTGTTTTTCTTAGAGCCACGGAAACCCATTTTACCTGCGGAAGACCAGGAGATCACCTGTCCGGTTTTGTTGGTAATACTGATAATGATGTTGTTAAAGGTTGCACTGATATGCACTTCTCCGTGCGTGTCAACCTTTACGATTCTTTTTTTGGCGACTGTCTTTGCAGAGGCCTGTTGTGCTTTTGCCATTTTTGTTTTTAAAAGAGGTAGTCAATAAATGTGTTAAAAAGTTAATTGGGTAATTTGGTAATAAGTCAAAAAGTCACTCAATCTTTATTTAATCGCTCCGACCTCTTAACTTTTTAACCCTTTGCCCTTTCAACTTTCCAGCGCTGTTCCTCCCCTCACCTACAAGGATCCGGCAACAGCAGCTATTTTATTTCTTAGGTGCTTTCTTCTTACCTGCTACTGTCTTACGTTTACCTTTACGGGTACGGCTGTTGGTGCGGGTACGCTGTCCGCGCAAAGGAAGTCCTTTACGATGACGAACGCCACGATAACATGCGATATCCATAAGACGCTTGATGTTCATCTGAACTTCGGAGCGCAACTGGCCTTCAACTTTAAATTCGGTGCTGATGATGTTACGGATTGCAGTTTGTTCAGCATCATCCCAGTCTACCGCTTTTTTGTCATGACTAACACCGGCTTTATCCAGGATATACTTTGCAGTACTCTGGCCAATGCCAAAAATATAAGTGAGCGCTATCTCACCACGTTTGTTCTTCGGAAGGTCAATACCAGCTATACGAGCCATTGAAAATTAATAATTAAAATTTAAAAAATTAAAAAAGTGATGCGGTTCTTATCATCTATGTATCAAATCATAAGTGAACTTTAGACTTTCTACTTTCGACTAACAACTATCCTTGTCTTTGTTTGAAACGTGGATTTTTTTTGTTGATAACGTACAATTTACCTTTACGGCGAACGATCTTACAATCAACGCTACGCTTTTTTATTGATGCTCTAACTCTCATTTTATGGGTTGTTTTTAATATTTGTTCAATTTAAAATAGTCAAATCACAACTTCCTTTACATGGGGAAGCCCCTTTAGGGGTTTGGGGTTTTTACTTATACCTATATATGATCCTGCCGCGGCTAAGATCATACGGACTCATTTCCACACCTACCTTATCACCGGGCAGTATCCTGATGTAGTGCATACGCATTTTTCCGGAAATAGTTGCCAGGATCTCATGGCCATTCTCTAAGCGAACCCGGAACATAGCATTAGACAATGCTTCAATAATAGTTCCGTCTTGTTTGATCAGTGGTTGTTTGGCCATGTTTTTTTAAGGACTGCAAAGGTAGGGAAAACTTTTTATTTAAAAAATTTCATTGAAAAATAAAAATCGGGTGGCTATCAGGCGAAATCGCGGTGATTTTCCACCGGGCTACAATATTAAGAGTTCGATGGGCAATGCCCACCGCTGTGGTATGTATGCCTTTCAGACAATTACCATGTTGCCGAATAAGTGAATGTCTCATTGTCGCATTTTTCATTATTTTTGTGGATAACTCATATTATAAATGAGGTTGAAACGCTTTACCAGCAACCATATTAATATTCGCTGAATGTCGTATCATTGTCGTACTTTTTTTGAGTGCGACAATGATATAATCACATTAACCTTACTGCCTGCAATCCTGACTTAATAGTACAACCACCTAAGCAGCAACAATTAATGTGCCAGACTTTTGGCGAGTTACCAACATTTTTTGCCGGAAAACGGGGTTAAATTATTGATTGAATTTGGTTTGTGGCGGGTAGAAAATTGTGGGTATCTTTTTTTGGGTGAAATTTTGGCAGAGACTTATGGCAGATGGTATTAATTCGCAAGCGGGCGCTTGCAAATGACAGGTCCCTTTCTGATTTTTTCTTGTCAACTTGTCAAATAAATCGTAATTTTGAAAAAAATGATCGTATGAAAACGATGAGTGTAGGCGATTTTAAAACTAATTTCTCGGAGGTTTTGAAGAGGGTAATTGCCGGAGAAGAAATAGGAATATTGTATGGTAAGAAAAAAGAAATAGTCGCAAAAATTGTGCCCAAAACTCCTGTAGAAAAGCCGGGAAGGAAGTTGGGGATACTGGAAGGTAAGACCAAAGTAACATTTGGCCCTGATTTTAAAATGACTACAGAGGAGTTTTTAGGTTTATGACTTACCTGCTTGACACCCATTACATTATTTGGGCAATTACGGATACAGAGCAACTCTCAAAGAGCGTAAAGGAGATTTTAACCAATCCCGAAAACAGGATAATAGTCAGCACAATCAGTTTTTGGGAAATAGCTCTGAAAAGTTCTATAGGAAAGTTACATATCCGCGGGGGATCGCCCGAAGATTTTCCTGATGCATGTGCATCGGTTGGGTTTGAAATTCAACCACTGCCTGCTAAAGACAGCAGTACTTTTCACCATTTAAAGGCCACTCATCATAAAGATCCGTTTGACCGTATGCTTATATGGCTGGCTATACGGAATAATTATACATTGATAAGCGTTGACAAGGATATAAAGAAATACAAGTCGGAGGGATTAAAGGTTTTAGAGGTCAGATAATAAGAAGATTAGCCCACCGCGGCGTAGTCTGAGACTACGCCGAACGATCAATTCTTTTTTAGTTTTGGAAGACTACCGACAACAGGGGGGCATCCTATCTTATAACAACAACTTTTTTTGACCCGAATCTCACCCCATTTTTTTCAATGACGAAAATGTAGACTCCTATAGGAAGCTCGGCAGTCGATATTGTCGTAGTTAAGCCGCTTAGCGGTTCTATTTTTATTTTACGCCCTAAAATATCAAAAATTGAACAACTGGCAAACAGCCATAGCTAATTTACTGTTAGAATATGGCATTAAGGAAGAAGAAAAAAGAATGGTAGTAAAACAAATCATTCAAAATAATGCAGACATACTTCCCGATATACAAAACAATACACTAATGATAACCCTGCACACATTATCTGCACCCAGGTTTAATAAAGCAGTGCACCAGCTTGCAGACTTTCTAAACAGCACAGATGAAAATTTCCCTAATACCAACCTTCGTTTGATCTTTAAAACCACCGCACCTTAACTGCGAGGAGATCAGGAGTTCTGAATATCGGGTATTTCATAATTGAAATTTTTAGTTATAGCTAATTGACAATAACTGCAGAGTCAAAATTACAAAAGACAGAAGCATTGATCTATACTAAATGGACCTTATTGTTTATAAACTCATTTCAATCAGATAAAATTACCGAATAAAATTCATAAATATTGATTTTTCTATTTTCGTCTGCTCCAGTTACACTGTAGTCTTCCCCAAAATAATGAAAACAGATCGGTACTAATAGCTATAGGTATTTCCAGACTACTCCCTGTCCCGATTTTTTTTTAGGATAGCGGCAAGTAATAAGCACAATCTCAAATTAGTACCCTATCACAGATCACCTGGCTTTAAAATCTTCAGCCCTTCAATATTATCAAAATCGGAGTCGCTTGTTATTAAGAGAGATCGTGGGCAATAGCTGTAGCAGCTATTATAGCATCCGGAGTTTTAGTTTTCCGCCTTCTCCTTATTGCCACGCATTTGTTTACAATATCGTCAGTCAGCATTAGTATGTTGGCATCGGCTACAAAATCCCTGACTGACTTTTCCTTGTCTTTATCCTTGTTCACCCACGACAACGCTTCGATCTGGGTAATAACCGAGATAACAGGAACTGCATCTATCACTGATGCGATAAAACTCATTGCACTTTCAGAAAAATTTTCTGAAAAATAATCGGAGATGACATTATTGTGAATCAGGTATTGTCCCATTCTTTACGGGAATTTTGGGTATGCTGATTAAAACTATCGGCATCGTCTTTTGTAAAAACGCCCTTGTATTTATCAGATAGTTTTGTTTTAGGCTCCGTTACCTTATCCTTAATAATCTTCAATACATTCAGCCCTTCCAGCTCCTCTAAAAGATGTAGCGCTTTCTGATCATTTATTTCCACCAATACTGTCTGCATATAAAATGTTTTAGTCTCTTACTTCATTAATCGCAAAACACCCTATTTATAAAAGTTGTTCCGATACCAAATTTACTATTTTTTCTGTACATCCTACCCCCATGGTTTAAGTCTGTGGCTTAAATCACCAATAAAACGAAGCCTGCTTGCCGGTAGGCAGGGTCTGCCGACCGGCCACACATATTCCTACGCCTAATCAATGACCACCCATCCAATCACTTCTGCTTTTTCCCTACTTCGCGACAATGCTTATTCAGCTGAATTGGCGGGCTTATTGATAAAATATGTTGAAAACAACCAATTGAAAGAACCCCAAAACTCAGCCTAACTTTCTCGCAAACTTTCAACTTCAGACTTTATACTTTCTACTATGTTTCTTCACTCAAATTTAATTTATCACTATTTCCTTTTCTCGTTTTGTATTTTATCTTTATGAAAATTAAACATGCTTATGAGGCTATTTTTATGTTCACTCGCCGGCGCATGTATTCTTACATCTTCAATTAATGCTAACTCCCAGTCGGCACACCAGCTCTATTATGATAATGCTGTTGCAAGCCTTGTTTCCGATGAACCCCAATTTATCAACGGTCTTTTTATGGAACCTCACCATAGAAAAGAAGTCAACAAAAATATTATTGAAGGCTATAAAAACTCTTTTGGTTTTGGCAATGAAGAAAAAAAATTCACGGTCATTAACAACCAGGTTGTTTTGGTAAATAATAATGGTACCGAACCAAAGGATACTACTTTAATCACCTATAAAAATGCAGAGCAGGTTATTGATAATAATGCAGAACCAGCTAAAACAGAAATACCTGTAACAGGACAAACGACCCTGCCGGTAAAAGTTGCCGCCATTGAAACTGATCATCCGATAGGAGATGAACCCTCACCCGCAATCAGTGAAGAAGAAATAATAGAACCTGTTATCACCAAATATGCCGGAATGATCAGCGTTGAACCTTCGGATATCACTAACTATCCTTTATACCATTTCATTGATCAGTGGTATGGTATCAGGTACAGGTATGGTGGCAGTGATATTAAAGGAATTGATTGTTCGGCTTTCTCCCAAAAATTGTATAGCAAAGTATATGGCATTGAATTAGTACGTACTGCCAGGGAGCAGCACCGGATAGCTGAACGGATCAGAGACTACGAAGAAGCCAGTGAAGGCGATCTGATCTTCTTCCGTATACACAGGCTGCGTATTTCGCATGTGGGTGTTTACCTTGCAAACGGCTACTTTGTTCATGCATCAAAATCAAAAGGCGTAGTTATCAGCAATCTGAATAACAAGTACTGGACCCGTCGTTACGCAGGATGTGGCCATGTTGAAAGGGAAGATAAAACTATTTCAGAATCTGACTATCTTCAATAGTCAGATCAGCAGGCAGGTAAGTACAAAAAAGACTCACGCAAAGGCGCAAAGAAGCGAGTAATAAATTTTTGGTAATAAACGCTTTATTAAGTTGCTAAGCTCGCAAAACCCGTAATGGTAAATGCACAATTTTATTCCGTTTACAGTCTAGTGTTTTTTACATCGTACCCGATCGTTGACATTATAATTTGCATTAACTTCGTGGTAGTATGCAAATGAAGTAGCGGTTGCTTATATGCGCTGTTGCATGTTTACTGATATCCTTGCTGGATGCCTGCCACACCGGCAGAAAAGGTGTCTCCAAAAAATCATCGAAAGACCCGAAATTTATTACCGGAGTATATATAGATCCACACAGATCAGGCGCTGAAGCAAACACAATAAACCGGTCAGGAAAAACGGCCAAACATGGCAAACAGGTAATACCTCCGGTAGTTGCAAACAATAAGTCTAAACCTAAACAACCGGTAAATAAGATAACGGATCCGAAACTGATAATAAAAAAGTATGCACTGCTTCTTGGCGTAAAACCTAAGGATCTTGACAATCTAATGCTTTACAAATTTATTGAGAATTGGTTCGGCGCTACTTATCGTTTCGGGGGTACTGAAAAATCAGGAATAGATTGTTCCGCCTTCGCACAGAAATTATACGCAGATGTATATGGTATTGACCTCGTTCGCACAGCCACAGAACAGTTCAGCAGTTGTAAGCGTATAACTACTAAAAAGGCAATTGAGGGCGACCTGGTTTTCTTTTCAATTGAAAGTAACCGGATAACCCATGTAGGTATTTACCTGGCAAATTATTTCTTTGTACATGCATCTGCCTCGGGCGGAGTTATGATCAGCAGTCTCAACGAAGACTATTGGGGCAGGTATTATGCCGGTATAGGCCGGGTACCCAGGGGCTGATTGCAGCATATCATATATAAAGCGTTCTCTGTAAAATGATTGATTTTTTAGTTTAATGTTTGCTTTTTATGACGTAAGTCATACGGGTTCATCTTATAATTGTAACGCATAATTATTACCTTCGCAAAAATTTTTGAAAAGATGAACTTACACGAATACCAGGCTAAAGAACTACTGAAACGTTATCAGGTACCTACACAGGAGGGCATTGCTGTGGAGAATGTAGAAGCGGCGTTGAACGCATATAGACAAATATCGGTAAACACAGGATCTAAATTCGCAGTTGTAAAGGCCCAGATTCATGCAGGTGGACGTGGTAAAGGACGCATAAAAGAAGTTCCGGAGCAAAGTGGCGTACAGGTAGTAAAGAGCGCTGAAGATGTGGCACGTGTTGCAAAAAACATTCTTGGTCATACGCTAGTGACCATTCAAACAGGCGCTGCCGGCAAGAAAGTAAATAAGATACTTATCGCCCAGGATATGTATTATGATGGTCCAGGCGAACGTAAGGAGTTTTATATGAGCATATTGCTCGACCGTGCACGCAGGCAAAACGTGGTGATGTACAGTACTGAAGGTGGCATGGATATTGAAACAGTAGCACATGATACCCCGGATAAAATATATAAAGAGTGGGTGCAACCCGGGTTTCCTTTGATGCCTTTCCAGGCAAGGAAGATTGCTTTTAACCTCGGCCTGAGCGGGCTTGCTTTTAAAAACATGGTGGCCTTCGTCACCAAATTATACGATGCATATGTGGGCCTTGATTGCTCTATGCTCGAAATTAATCCGCTGTTCAAAAGCGCTGACGACAAAATACTTGCAGTGGACTGCAAAATGAATGTGGACGAAAATGCACTCATCCGCCACAGCGACCTCGCCGACATGCGTGACAAGAGTGAGGAAGACCCGACAGAAGTAGAAGCAGGCGAATTCAACCTGAACTATGTGAAGCTGGATGGCAACGTAGGCTGCATGGTAAATGGTGCAGGTCTGGCAATGGCTACCATGGACATGATAAAACTGGCCGGTGGCGAACCTGCAAACTTCCTCGACGTAGGTGGTGGCGCAAACGCACAAACAGTTGAAGCAGGCTTCCGAATTATATTAAAGGATCCGCATGTAAAAGCTATCCTTATCAATATCTTCGGGGGTATCGTTCGTTGCGACAGGGTTGCGGCAGGCGTTATCGAGGCATATAATAAACTCGGTAACATCAACATACCTATTATAGTACGTTTGCAAGGTACCAATGCAGAAGCTGCCAAGGAACTGATCGTAAACTCAGGCCTGAAAGTGGAATCAGCAATATTGCTGAGTGAAGCTGCAGAACTGGTACAGAAGGCAGTTAGCGCCAATTAATAGCTCATCTAAAAATCAATTAAAGATTGTCAACCATAAATTTGTTTATGGTTGACAATCTTTGACTTTTGCAACCAAATACATTTCGGAAATAGAGATTTCTTTCAGAAATTTCAAAAACCGGCACTTTTTTTGTATTATTATGTTAAACACTTACTCATGATGAAAAAAATTTGCCTTTTGTTGCTCCTATGTTTTATTTCACTCGCCTCATGTAAAAAGAAGAAGACTATGTACACCTGTTCCTGCAAAACCAAAACGGATAGTGTATTCCAGGTCACTGATTTCGGTGAGATAAAAGAGTCTGATGCGTTAACGAGATGTGCGGCCATACAATCCACATTAGCAGATGATACCTGTATTACCCATGCAATCAATTAAAAACAAGGAAAATCACTGTATACCATTCGATTGAATTGGTATCGTATCGGATATTTCTTCCTGCATCTTCTTAAGCTCTAAATCCTTTTGCTTCCTGGCATATTTTTTACCGTGGAAAAATTCCCCAAGGTTGTCAAATGATTTACGCCAGGTAACACCTACCCCTCCGCGGGCTATATCCTTGTCAAGGGTAACGTCGTAATCACTGGTTCGAAAAGCTGTGATACGGAGGTTACTCGTTTGAGTTACCTTGTATTGCAACCTGAAGTCGCCGGTAAAATTGAAACTGGAAGTGGCATTGGTGTTTGTCGGCCTGCCCCAGTCGCTGGTACTGCCTACCTCCACAATCAACCGTTCATTAATCAGGCTTTTGTTCACATCCACTTTTACCTGGTTGCGGTTGATACCTCCAAATTGGTCACTATAGTTATAGTTTTTATAATTCACTACAATGTTCAGGTCTTTATCATGAGTGAGTTTATTAATTATGCCGGTAAGCCCTGTTGACATTGAAGAAGAAAGCAACTGGCTGAAATTATTGACCACCCCTGATTTGGCTACATCAGCCCCCACCCCTTCAGGCGGCAGGAACTGGCTGACCAGCAATAAAGCTGTAACCTGATTAAGCTTCTCCCTTGGGTCGCTGTTTATCCGCATTAATTTTTGGTACGCTAAAGTATTCTGGTTATGTTTATCCTCCAGGTCCAGGTCGAAAGTCATTTTAAGCGCAGAAAGCAGGCCATTCATATGCAGCTGTATTTTCACCCACTGTGCAGTCTGATCCGATGACTCAAGAGTTGCCTGCTCATTCACGCTGTACAGATCAGATAATTTCGCCTTCGTACGATAATGTGCATTTGCTTCAAGATAAGTCCCTGAAAATGGACCGGTGAAATTGATTGTACTACCCTCGTCAAGAATGAATTCCTTCTTTAGAAATAACTGGTTGAGCGTAAAATTATAGGTACCATTATCCACCATAAACTGGCCGTTGATTGAGACGTCATTATCAGGGGGGATGTCCAGCCTTATATTCCCATATCCCTTTGCCCTTATGGCATCTCCGTTGGTAGGGTCAAGTACTACTATCATTTCCGCATCAGTGTTCAGGTTCCCGTCAATTATTACATGAAACTTATCCCTGCTTTTCTTTACATATTTTTCCTGGTTCCTGCCATAAGTTTTAAACCCTACATAACTGTAAGTACCCACTTCTCCGCCTGTGCTGACAGGAATAAATATCCTGGATTTCCCGGCAGGCGCCACATTATAAATATTAAGCCTGATATCGTTAAAATAGCCCTTGAGGGTCAATTCCGCACTTGCAGTTACATTACCATAGAAAATGCTGTTATCATTGGCAGTCAGGTTCATTACTTCCATTTTGTCTGTTACCGCATGCAGGTTCATCTGCATTTTCTTAAACAGGTTGTGTGAAAAATTCCCTGTGAGGGTTGCGGTATTCTGATGGGCATCGAAAATATAAACCTTCCCTAGTTCTATAAGTTTGTTGTCAATATGCACATTCGCGTATGGGATTGTATAATTCGTACCCATATAGTCAAGGTGCAGACCTGCTGTAGTAAGTACCAGGTCTCCTTTCAATTCCGGATGGAATGAGGTACCGCTGAAGTTGATACTTCCGTTCACAGCGCCTGATAAATGGCTCATTATTCCGGCAACGAAAGGAGATGCCCACACCACCGGGGCATTGGTGAATTGTATTACACCATCCAGTTTTTCGTGGGTAGAACTATCAAACGAAATATTACCTGCCGCAGTAATTGCAGCGTTTCCGCGGTAAATACCTGTTTGCGTGTCAAAGTTGATCAGCTTTTTTGCTCCGTCGTAGTATCCGATGATATTAATAGTACCTACGGTATCAGCGCCCAGCTTAACGTCTGTAGCTATTAAATTGGCGCTAATAAACATGTCCCTGAATATCTTATCAATTCTTATAGTACCGTTTAACCGCCCGTCGGGTTGGTAGGTGGCTAGCCCCGCCCATGATCCAAACTGACCAAGGTCAAGGTTTTCTGTATTGATGAGCAGGGATTTATCATTGTTTTGCAACTGTGTGGCAGCAGATATTTTTTGCAGGCCGGAGGTTATTGAAAATCCTTCAACAAGCAGGTATTTATCACTGTAAACTACCGAACTGCCGCCGGCAATATCCCATTTTACCTGGTTGAGGTAGAATTGTGATGGCTTCAGGTTCAGGAACAAAGAATCTTTACGTGCCACAATTTGTCCGTTCAAAGTTATGGAACTGCTCGTATCAGGAGTAGTAGTTGCTACTGTAAAGCTAACGGAATCATTAGCAATCGTTGCAGTAAGACCAAGAGATCCATTGATGAAACTGTCTCCAACGCCCACATTGTCTATGGTTGTGCTCAGCAGTAAATTATTAAGGTTACCAAGACCGGTAACTGAAATATTGTTCATATGGAAACTGCCAATGGTTCCGTTTGGCACAGAAGCGTTTAGGGTCAGTTTATTTGTCGTTGTGTTGAGTGACCCGCTGAAAGCAGACGAATCAAACCCTCTTATAAAAGGGAAACTAACAGCAAGCATTCTATCTATTCTGAAGGTGCTGGCGGTAAATTCAAAGTTCTGCGCAGGAGCAACATTTGCAGGAGCTTTAATATAATTAGGAATATACCGGGACAAATAGAATTGTATGGATGCCGGCAGTTTACTTAACTGGTAGTTGCCATTTATAGAAGCAGTCAGATCATTACTTCTTACAGACAAATGCTTATGCAGGCTGTCGCCTGTGGCGGTTATTAAAATAGAATCCACAGCCAGCTTATGTGCGTTTCTGAGCAGGACAATGTTCCTGAATTTCGCATAGCCGGAGAAATTATCAATATTGCTCCCTGTGCAATCGAGGTCAAAATCCCCGATTAGTTTTACAGTGTCGGCTGTAAGTTTTAATGCATAAAAATTGCTTCTTTTCAGGTGGGCAGTAGCCTTAACTTCAATGTTCTTATTTATGTAATTAAAGTCTCCATGAAAATCGAGGCCAAGATTAGGGTCATCAACCGTCAGATCGCCTGTAAATTCTTTTTTGGCAATGATACCATTCGTGGAAATATTCTGATAAGGGTAGTTCTTTATCGTGAACTCACTGATCTTTCCATCAATTTTTAATTGCACATTTTCCGGGTCAAATGAGCTGCCTGAAAAATTTTCATTTAAAGTAATATTCCCGAGCAGCGGCTGTTTTAAAAATGTACCTATCTGCACATTATCAGCCTTCACTTTGCCCGAATAAACAGCCGTATTGCTGCTAAATCCAGGAATGGTCATTTTTACGGAAGTGGTTATTAATCCCAGGTTGGTATTAAGAACTCCATTAACAGCAAAGTCTTCTATCCGCCCGTCATACGATCCCTTGAACCAGGCAATAGAGATTTGTTCCAGGGCTACGTTCGGGCTGTTTTTCAATCCGGGAACATAGCGGAGTATACCATTGCCGGTAGTTAATAATTCTCCGTCATAATGAATGTTGGTGGTGTAAATATCCGGCAACCCTTTCATAGTCACATTCCCCTTAACAGAGGAACTGCCATCGGATACCACCAGGTGCTGGCCGCTAAGGTTGGCCACCGTTCCTTTCCCATCACCCGAAACATGCAATATCACTTTCGGAAAGTTTTTAAGCTGGGGTGCGAAGTAAGCGATATCACGTTCATCAATTACAGCATCCTTAACATGCGCAACCATCACCACACTGTCTATATATTCAATAAAATCGGGAAATTCTTTGTAGTGCATCGCATAGTAGTTCTGCACTTTGCTATAGTTGGTTTCCAGGTAAAGGTTTTCGCATATAGAAGCAACCGGTGAAACAGATACCTTACTGTGCATTTTCTTAATGGCCAGTCCGCACCTTTCCTGGGCTGAAAGGCGGTCAATATTACCATGAATAGTATCGCCAATAATATAGATATTACTTGCCGCAAGATCAATCTTACTGACAACCAGGTGATTTTCATCAAACAGATCAGGTACAGGTACATTGTCGTTCCCAGTTAAATGAAACGTGCAACTATTAAGAGAAAGCCCATTCACCTTCACCAACCATTTATCCACATTGTATATGGTCGGCGACTCCACATCATCCGGCCCGTTATCCACTGTATCAACCACCACCTTCTTTGGCCTGCCTCCCTTATATTCCTTTACACTTACATCTGAATTCCTGATTGCGATATCATCAACTGTAATCAACTTTTTATCAAAATCAAGCTCTTTTGCATTCAGTGCCAGGCTACTTACATCAAAATCCAGGTTCTCCCCTACCCATTGGTCATCCATGTGGATACGCACATTTTCAAGCGCTACCTTCTTAAGGTCGAATTTTATTGTCTTACCCTTAGATGTGTCTTTAGTATTTGTACTGAAGGCATCCTCAATAAATGCGTAGTTCCAGATTTTAGATTCCGGTGTACGGTAAAGGTGCGCATATGCATTTTCCAGACCCAGGTAATGTAATGTAGGTCTGTCCTTGAAAATAAACCAATCGGTGATCCTCACCTGTGCCTCTCCCGCATATAGCAGCGTATCATGCTTCTGATCCTCAATGTATAAACCCTGTATCAGGATATGATTCAGGAAGTCTATACGAATATGCGCTACTGTAACTTTTGTTTTCAGCCTTTTTGAAAGATATTCAGCACCCTTGCGTGCCAGATAATTCTGGACCGGTGTCAGGTTCACCAATACGACAGCCAGCAGCAGCATTAACAGCAGTGATGCGATGAAATAACGTAATATTTTAAAAAATCTTTTCAGTAGTAAAAAGCTATTATTATCAACTTATTACAAATGTAATTTCATAACCCGACTTAGCAGCATTTTAACTGTTAACATTTCCTTTAATAAAGGCAGGCATTCAATTAAATTTTATTTCTTTTAACAATGTAATGCTGTTTCCCGCTACTCACTACACCTCAGCGCTCCTTTGGAAGTCAATCCCGGTACTTCATCGGGAATGCCGGGAGCGGTTTCTAACAAAAATACGCTTATTTTGTCCCCTGTTAAATGATCACAGTCACAAACACAGTTCAATGAAAGCATTAATTCTCAGTACTACTTTGCTTATGGCAGCCACAATAGCAACCGCACAAAAACAATCCGCCTTCACAGGCAAATACCCTGATACAAAAAAAACCGACCAGACAGATGACTACTTTGGCAAAAAGGTAGCCGACCCTTACCGCTGGCTGGAAAACGATATGGCTGAGGATACTAAAAGCTGGGTGGCAGAAGAGAATAAGGTCACCAATGCTTACCTCGCCAAAATACCTTTCCGTGATGCCATAAAGGCTCGTCTGAAGGATCTTTGGAACTATGAAAAATATTCTGCCCCATTCAAAGAGGGAGGCTATACTTATTACTATAAAAATGACGGGTTGCAAAACCAGAGCGTACTCTACAGGCAAAAAGGCACTGCCAGCCCCGAAGTTTTTCTTGACCCTAACAAATTCTCAACGGATGGTACCACTTCCCTGCAAGGCATAGATTTTACCAAAGACGGATCATTGGCGGCCTACCAGATAAGCGAGGGTGGCAGTGACTGGCGTAAGGTAATTGTAATTGATACGAAAACCGGCAGCAAGATGGATGATACCCTGCGCGATGTAAAGTTCAGCGGACTGAGCTGGTTGCATAACGATGGTTTTTATTACAGCAGCTATGATAAACCAAAAGGCAGTTTACTCTCAGAAAAAACACAGGTTCACAAACTCTTTTATCACAAACTGGGCACTCCCCAAAGCCAGGATAAGCTGATATTTGGCGGAGAAGCTACTCCCAGAAGGTATATTGGCGGCGGAGTTACAGAAGACGAACGCTACCTTGTTATCAGCGCCTCAAATGAAACTTACGGCAACGAATTATACATACAGGACCTCTCTAAAAAAGGAGCGCCAATAGTTCCCATCGTTACCGGCTTCGACTTTGAGCAGGATGTGGCTTATGCCGAAAATGGCAAATTGTATATTACCACCAACCAGGGCGCCCCCAACCGCAAACTGGTGGTTGCGGATGCCGCCACTCCCACCAAAGAACATTGGAAAACACTGATACCGGAAACCAAATTTCCACTTACTGTTTCCACCTGTGGTCATAAGTTCTTTGCTCATTATATAGAAGATGCGGTGTCTAAAGTTTACCTGTATGGGCTCGATGGCAAAAAGGAACGTTCTATCGAAATGCCCGGCCTGGGCACTGCCGGGGGCTTTGGCGGCAAGATGGAAGAGCAGGAAACCTACTACACCTTCACATCTTACGTCTACCCGCCCACTATATTCAGGTACGATATCCGTACAGGAAAATCCGAAGTGTACAAGACCTCCAATGTACAATTCAACCCAAAAGAATATGAGAGCAAACAACTGTTTTACACCTCTAAAGACGGAACCAAAATACCAATGATCATCACTTACAAAAAAGGAATGAAGCTCACAGGTAAAAACCCTGTAATGCTTTATGGTTACGGTGGATTCAACATCAGCCTCACGCCTTCATTTAGTATCAGCAACCTGGTGTTTATTGAAAATGGTGGCATCTATGCGGTGGCCAACCTCCGCGGTGGAGGTGAATATGGCGATAAATGGCATAATGCGGGTATTAAATTGAAGAAACAGAATGTATTTAACGACTTTATAGCCGCAGCTGAATACCTGATAAAACAGAAATACACTTCCAAAGAATTCCTCGCTATTTCCGGCGGCTCAAATGGAGGCCTGCTGATAGGCGCCTGTATGACCCAGCGCCCTGATCTTTTCCATGTCTGCTTCCCCGCAGTTGGTGTACTGGATATGCTGCGATACAATAAATTTACCGCCGGCGCCGGCTGGTCTTACGACTATGGCACTGCCGAGGACAACAAGGAAATGTTTGATTACCTGTACAAATATTCCCCTGTGCACAACGTGAAAAAACAATGTTACCCAGCCACTATGGTCACCACCGGCGACCATGACGACCGGGTCGTTCCAGCGCACTCTTTCAAATTTGCCGCATCCCTGCAGGCCGGGCAGACCTGCAACAACCCTGTGCTCATAAGCATTGAAACAAAAGCAGGCCACGGAGCCGGAAAACCTACCGATATGATCATCTCTGAACAGGCGGATAAATGGGCTTTCCTGCTGTGGAATATGGGGCTGGGGTATGAGAAATAATTTGTTCTGACGGGCTACCTGGAAATTCAATTTTAAGCTTCTTTCCAATAGTGATTAATATCAGTGCCTATACTGATATTAATTATTGCATACAATTCAGATACTTATCATTTTTGCAATGTGATTTATATAAAAACCATCACATAAATATTATGAGGAAGTTTATTGTTATGACAATACTCGCAATTGTACTGGGTTGTTCCCCATCCTTTGCTCAGGAAAATCATCATCACAGAACAGAGCACAGATCGCATCACATGCACGACAGAACCAGGCATGAACAACATCACAGAGATGGCAGGCACCACGGACCTCGCGGACCTCAGGCTCCCCGCGACCATCATGGGCATCATGGTCATCACGGACATCATGATCACGACAGAAGATAATTACTTTGTTACCAGGAATAGTAAGTTGAAATGACAATAGAATAATATACAACCTACGTTCATTAGATAATACAACATACAATCAGCAAAAAACCAATGGTCCGGAAATCACATCCGGACCATTGGTTTTTTTTACATTATAGTATCTACGAATTTTCTTAACCTCAAAATAAGGCGTAATACGGTTATACAAGATTTGTCAACTTTTAAAATGTTGACAAATCTACCCTGAAATGCGATTTTCAAAAAAAAGACCTACCCTATTTAACTACCTGTATGTCTATGAGTCTTTCTGCAATGTGCTGTGTATAAAACACTGTTACCGGTTGATTGTTTACCGCTACAACGTTTTCGTCAATGGTGTATTCAAATTTCATTTTCTTTTCTTGTTTATCTGTAACGGTGATATAATGCGGATTGTAATCGTTGTCGCCTGTCACTTCTTTAGCGCCACCCAGGATGCCGGTAAATTCATTGCATTTCGGATCCGGTTTATCGTGAATGCCATGAATGGAGACACCATTAGTGTATATGTCTGAAACGAACGATACCATTTCGGTCTTATAACGCAGATTGATGAACTTCCCCATCAGATCATTCCCGTCTTTAATGATCCTTCCTTCTGAGTCACGAACATCAATATCGCTTATCCCCTGCAGATCATACCTTACCCGGAAACCGTGCCTGGTATGCCGCTCAGGAAATTCCACTATCATTAATTTACCTCCGCAATCCCCTCCTATATCTTCCACATATTGGCAATAAACTTTGAGCTCTTTTCCGATACTTCCACTATCGCATGCGGTAAGCGCTTTTATGGCGCTGTCTGCCCTATGTTCTTCCAACCTGAACTTATCTTTATCGCTTATTACAGCCGTTGTATCTTTCCGCGAAGCAGTGCCTGTACCTGACCGGCAGGCTGAAATTGCTAAGGCAGCCAGAAGGATAAATGCAATGGGTAAAGGATGTTTCATTGGGTCACGATAATAGCCTAGAGTAAATATATACCAAAAAACCTAAACCCACGTTCTTCAAGCCACGCTGAAGGACTATGTTCAATGATTAAAGATATTTATACCACCGGAGTCGTTGTACATTACCGGTTTAGTTGTGCCGTTTTCCAATAATAAATAATCAGCAACTGCCAGGTCATCTTTGTACTGCTCGTAACAGGTTGGGCAAGCTTCTTTGATAAACCTGATTTTACGCACTACCAATTTGCTGGTGTACCTGTCCGCTTCTAAAGTATACCAGGGGTATTGAGAAAAATGCTTTTTACCAAGTATGGTATCAATAACCTCATAGTTGCTGCGCAGTGAAATGATCATCACGCTTTCTCCTTTTTGAGCTATACTGTCCATCTTATGTATTTCGGAACGGGTAGCAGGGCATCCCGGGTTCCAGAAATACAAATAATAGCGCCCATTTGTGTTTACCATTGCCCGCACATCTGAACCTTCAACCGGCACAATGATCCGCTTCCTGTTTCTAAAAGCCACTTTATTTGTGAAGTCAGACAAATCAAATCGCTGTCTGATAAACCTGCCGGTATCCATTGCTGACAAGTCAGTTTTATCTTTCGCAGGATTCAATTGCCTGTATTTGCCACCGTTTGCAGATGTATAAGTCTGGCAACTTTCACCTAGCATTGCAGCAACAAATGTCAGTACGATTAAACTTTTCATAGTTTAACTAGTGTCATGTCACGCATGAATTGACGGATAAAGTTTTAATAATTTCACCCTTGCATCCTCACTGGAATATGCCGGGATTTTAAAGTTACATATTGACATGTTGCTTTTTCCGGAAAAATTAGATTTGCTACTGATACCTAATTCAATGGCACAGACCACTGCGCTGCTTTTCACACTAGCAGGAATACTGCTCCTGAATTCATATAGTAACAAAAAAGCAAATCGCATCGTAAATGACGTGCTGCTCATAATCGCATTCCTGATTTCTTACCTCGGTGTTATAGGTTACATATACAGTTTAGAGTCATTCTACAGGATCGGGCCCTTCAAACCTATGGCGTTGAATACTTCTATATCCTTTATGCTATTGTTTGTCTCGCTTTTCCTTACACTGCCGGCAGGCTATTTAAATGGGATATTTTTCTCCAAACTTATCGGTGGAAAATTGGTTCGAAAAGCCATACCACTAATACTGCTTATTCCTCCGGTTTATGGATATTCCCACCTGATAATTCAGAGAGCACAGATATATAAAATGGAATACGTCATTGCTCTTGATACCGGATTAATTGTGCTTGTTGTTCTTCTGGTCATGTTCTATTATGCCGGAGTCCTGAATAGAAACGATTTTGTTAGAAAAGTAGCAGAGCAGGCTGTTGCTAAGAACGAGGAAAAATTCAGATCGCTTGTATTTGCCTTAAAAGAAGGCATTATCTATTTTAACAAAGACGGGAAGATACTTTTTTACAACCCAGGCATGGCTGAAATGACCGGGTATTCCCTGCATGAATTAATAGGCAGAAATATTGTTGATACATTTTCACCCGATGAACATAAAATTGTATCCCTCCAATTAATGAATGATGTTTTTAGCGGAATTGCTGAGGAATTTGAAAGCGTGATAATTCATAAGGATGGCACAAAATTAAAGGTATTTATTACCGCAAAACCAATTGATATTGATAAAAATGGAAAACCAACCTCTTTTTTATCTACAGTCAATGATATTACTGAAAGAAAGAAACGGGAGGAAGACATCGAGGCATTCAGCGCATCTGCAGCCCATGATTTAAATGCACCGCTTTCCCGGATTGAAGGTCTAACAGGGATTATTCTGCAATCAGCAAAAGATCGTTTAAACAAGGATGATACCGAATGTCTGGAGATAGTCTTAAAGACTACAATGGACATGCGGCAATTGTTAAAAGACCTTCTTATATTTTATCGCATGGGTATTGATAAAATAAATAAAGCACCTGTTGACATGAATAAAATGGTGAACGAGGTGATTAGTAACGCATCAGCTCCGCAGACAAAATTTCATGTAGCTAATCTTCCGGATTGTTTTGGTGAAAAGGCTACATTAAAACAGGTATGGACAAACCTGGTACTCAATGCAATTAAGTACTCCTCAAAAAATGAGCACCCTGAAGTGACTATTGGCTGTTTTGAAGAGCATGGTAAGACTGTATACTTTGTTAAGGATAACGGTGTTGGTTTTGACATGGCAGAATTCCCAAAACTTTTTGCCCCGTTCAAGAGGTTGCATACCGACTTTGAGGGCAATGGCTTAGGGCTACCTATTGTAAAACGAATAGTCGAAAAGCACGGAGGCAAAATATGGGCCGAAAGTGAGGTGCAAAAAGGAGCAACCTTTTATTTCACATTGTAAATTCGCACAATAATTATGCCAAATTAATAAATATTAAATTATTATACGCTTATTTTCACTTTTTTTATCTTTGGACAAACAGAATGTCATGAGTAAATATTTTCTGCTCCTTTTTTTCGCAATTTTTTGTCTTTGCAGTTCTTCAAACGCCCAAAACCAGGCCAAATTCAGCGGTATCAAACCGGGGATGAAGGATGAAAAACTGGAGAAAATGGCAGTAAAACTGGCTAACAAGCGCGGCATGGTTTTCGACTGGCATGAGGTATATTATAAAGCCGTTATTATCTCTGATAAATGGGAACTGGACCTGGACAGGGACGGATTTCTGAAAGGGCGTAAGATTCATATGGAACTGCTGTCTATCCTGCCCAGCGGCAGATGCGCTATGACTGATTTCACATTTAAGCAGAAGCTGCTGCATGATGAAAAATTCTCGTCAGCCCTTTATTACGACCGGGTTTCAGACCTTGTGTATGTGGATTGTGAGTAGGCGGGCGAAAATGTCTTTTCAAAGTTTTAGCCCATAATAAACCTGGCTGCATTCTACCCCATCAAAATCAGCTATAGCTGGAAGGTAACCCCACTTTTCAAAACCGGTTCTTTCCAGCAATTTGGCGCTACCTGTATTAGGTTCAAGGATGATGGCTAAAAGTATTTTGTAATGTAATGCTTTGCATGCTTTGATACCATGCTTCAGTAGCAGCATTCCTATACCTTTCTTCTGATAGTCTGTATGAATAAAATAACTTACTTCCACCGCATACCTCAGCGCTCCCCTGCCCTGCCTGTAGCCACTCAAACTTAAATAACCCGCCACCTTTCCATCGAGTTCAAAAACGAACAACGGGTATTTATCAGCAGGATGTTCATTAAACCAGCCTACCCTGTTTCCGGGTTTGTTTTTTTCTGTAAAGCCAGTCTGAAACTGGGCGTCAATAGCCTGGTTATGTATTGCTACCAGGCTATCCAGATCTTCTATTGTGGCTACTCTTATCATGCCTGCAGATGGAAATTGTTTTTAGTGCATCATTTCTGTTATCACCTCATTGCCTTGTTTAAATAAAGGAAGCCAGGAGGATGAGCCATCATCAAAATGTTTCACTTGCTCCTGGGCAACGTACATTTGTTTATTGGTCAGCAAATAAAACCGGACACATCCCGGAGCGGGTATTTCAGTAACACCTGCAGGTAATGCACTCCCGATGTAATCCTGTGCATTAGCAACAAATTTTGCCGCCGCCTCACCCACATTCTGATTTTTACCACCACCCTTTACACCACCTCCCGATCTTAAATATAAATTGGCCGCGCCGGTAATATAGGTTGCAAGTGTAACCATACTATCCCCTGTGTTCCAGTCCATGATAACACCATATACAAATGTTTCGGTATCGGGTATTTTCAGTTTTAGCTGTTCCGGTTTCACACTCATTGCCAGCCTTCTCAGCCCTTCATAGGAATCATCAGAAGGTATGGAGCCATTCGCCAGAGTCTTTTTCCTTCCTCTTCTTACAAAATATATAATTACTCCTATCTGCAGCAATATCAGGAAGGAATAAAAAACTTTCATCAATATGGTCATACTCAGGCGAAGGTACAAAAGCTGTTATTGCAGCCCATGTTTAATAAGATATTCTTTAAACTCATTAATACCTGAAGCTACTGCAAAATGAATTAGTTCAAACCCTCTTTCTTTATTCTTCTTTATCCCCTTGCCTTCAAAAAGCAGTATACCGAGATTACCTTTTGCGTATAAATCTCCCTTCGCCGCAGCATTTGAAAATAACCTCACAGCTTCTTTATAATTCCGTGTAACTCCATACCCTACCACATACAATTCGCCAAGATTATTCATAGCACGAACATTTCCCTTGTCTGCTGCTTTTCTATACCAATATGCCGCTTTACCATAATCCCGGTTTAAACCATAGCCAAAATAATACAATTCACCAAGGTTAAAGCTAGCCGAAGAATCTCCCTGATTAGCAGCTTTTAAATACCATTTTGCAGCTTCTTTATAGTTTTCTTTTACACCAACTCCATTGGCAAACATATTTGCCACATTAATTTGGGCAGGAACATATCCCTGTTCCGCAGATTTCAGATACCACTTTGCAGCTTCAAAATAATCCTCATGTACACCTTTTCCCGTTTTGTAAAAATAACCCAGATTACTCTGAGCCACCATATTTCCAAGATTTGCTGCTTTGGTAAACAATTTTGCTGCTTCAGAATAATCCTGTTTGACACCGCCTAAACCCCTATCATACATCCACCCCAGGTTATTAATGCCGTAAGAATTACCTTTATCGGCTGCTTTACGGTACCATTTCAGTGCAGAATCATAATTCTGCCGGACGTCTATCCCTTTTTCGTAAAAGTACCCGATGCTATTTTCAGGCCGTCCGTCAAACTCATCATTTTGTGCTGTTGCAGTTCTATACCATTTCAGCGCAACTTTATAATCCTGTGACACACACAAACCTTGCTCATACAAATGCCCCAATTCAAACTCACCCGACACATTATCGTTTTCGGCTGATTTTTTATACCACTTCATTGCTTCACAAGCGTTTTGAGGCAGACCAAAACCTTTTTCATACATAAATCCCATCCTGTCCATTGCGTTATCATTTTCTAATTCCGCTGATTTACTGTAATATTTCACGGCAGAGTCATAGTTAGTTTCAATACCAAAACCATGAAAGAACATTTCGCCCAAATAAAATTCTGCCATAGCATAATCATTAGCTGCAGATTTTCTGTAGTACTTAAAAGCCTGTTGATAATTTTGCTCAACTCCCAAACCGAAAAGGTATAGATTACCTAAACCACATTGAGCTTCAAAATCATCTTCATTTTCCTTAGCAGCATCATTAAACAATTTAAATGCTAGCTTATAATCCTTCTTTACACAATCTCCAAGATAATAAACTTCGCCCAAACAGGATTTCGCATAACTACTTCCAAGCTTTTTTGCTTTATTGTAGTAATATATGGCAAGTTTGCAATTAGCCTTGACACCAAATCCAAAATAATAACAATCACCCAGCATGCATAATGCAATTGTGTTGTTTTTCATAGCTGCTTTTCTATACAAACTAAAGGTTTTTCTTTATCTTCTTTCACTCCAAAACCATGAAAATACATGAAGGCGAGACTGTTTATTCCTAGTAAATAACCTTTATCAGCAGATAATTTAAACCATTTAAATGCTTCTGTATCATTTTTTACCACTTCCTCAGCATCATAATATATTTCCCCAATCTCATTTTGTGCAGCTGCATTTCCTTTTCGGGCCAGATTGTATAAAGAATCAAATTTGCTTTGAGCATTTGCAGCAAGAGAATACAATTCTATTAGAACCATTAAAATGAGCCTGGCTTTCATCAATTATTTTTTAGGTTGCTTGTTTACAGCTCTCCATGGCTTTTAAGGTAATTTTCGAATTCACGATATCCCCTGTCCCTGGCTGTTCTGATGTATTGTAATGCTTTTGCCCTGTCCTTCTCCACACCCCTGCCTTCGTAGTACATAATACCCAGTCTGCCCATGGCATTTACATTGCCCTGTTCGAAAGCCTTGGTGTACCATTTAACTGCTGAACTGTCATTCTGCGCAACACCCTTACCCCCATCAAGTAATAAGCCCAGCCTGTATTGTGAATTGGCATGCCCTTTTTCAGCGGCGTGCTCGTAGCAATGGGCCGCTTCTTTATAATCCTGTTTTATTTCTCCAGCGCCGTTTTCGTAAATCTGACCCAGTATATACAATGAGAGTGCATTCCCTGCCCGCGCGGCCTTCATAAACCACTTTACCGCTTCTGTATAGTCAGGACCGTTTTTTCCCCACCCATGGGTATACATACGGCCAAGGTTATTCTGGCTGATGATATCCCCTGCTTCTGCAGATTTCGTATACCATTTTACAGACTCCTCTGAATCAACCTCTACACCCAGGCCATGTTCATATGCCCAGCCAAGTTTCCCTTCTGCAATTAAATTATTAAGCGCCGCAGCTTTCAGATACCACCGTACAGCTTCTGCCAGGTCCTTCTGCACACTATGCCCTTCTTCATACATCCTGCCTACATTCAGATAGCCATAATCATAATTATGGTCAGCCGCTTTCCGGTACCATTTTAACGCTAAGTCGTAGTCCTGGTTGGTGCCATTTCCGTTTTCATACATATCGCCCATATTGCATTCACATCGTGGGAATCCCTTATCAGCGCTTTTGCGGTACCATTTAATTGCCTCAAAATTATCATGTTTTACACCCAGACCTTTTGCATACATATAACCAATATTACACTGCCCCTCTATACTACCTTTTTCATCCGACCTCAGATACCATCTCAGCGCCTCGGCATAATCCTTTTGTATCTGGTTACCGTTCAGGTACATATCACCAAGCATCACCTGGACTTTTACATCGCCCCGTTTGGCGGCATCTACCAAAGAGTCAAATCCATCCTGGGCATACAGAATTGAAGGAAGTAAGCATAAAAATGTAAAAATGATCCTGACCATATTTTTTGGCATAAAATCTTATTGATCAATAAATGTAAACCATCTGCAACAAAATTACATTTAAGGATTGAATTAAAATTCATAAAAATATACAATCAAGGAGTACCTTTGGAATTAAAATCAAATATTTATGGGCTTATTCATTGTTGGTTTAATTTTCCTGATTGCCGGAAGGATCCTGGGTAAACTAAATGACAAAAGAAGTATTTTCGGAAAACCCGCTATGGGGCTTGGTCTGTTAATAATCCTGGCAGGAGTACTGACTGCTTCAATAGTGCAGGTGGATGCAGGCCGTGTAGGTATTAAAAAGTTATATGGCCATGTTCAGCCCGATGTTTTGCATAGTGGCCTTCACCTGATTAATCCACTAATGGATGTGGAGACTATAGAAGTCCGCACCCAAAACTATACTATGAGCAGTGTGCATACCGAGGGCAAAAAAACAGGCGATGATGCTATCAGGGTTTTAAGTGCAGATGGACTGGAAGTAACTATTGACCTGACTGTCCTTTACAGTATAGTTCCCGAAACAGCGCCAAAATTATATAATGATATCGGGCCGGATTACGAGGAGCGGATAGTGCGGCCAATTTCACGTACCAAGATTCGCGATAATGCTGTTTACTACGATGCTGTTTCACTTTATTCCACCAAGCGCGATGAATTCCAGGCAAAAATCTACAAAGCAATTGAAGAAGATTTTGCTAAACGCGGTATGCTGCTTGAAAACCTGCTGGTAAGAAATATTACGCTGCCAACATCTGTAAAAAACGCCATAGAATCTAAAATAAATGCGGAGCAGGATGCGCAGAAAATGCAGTTCGTGCTACAGAAAGAACGCCAGGAAGCTGACCGTAAAAGAGTAGAAGCACAGGGAATTGCCGATTACCAGCACATTATCAGCGAAAGCCTCACCGATAAGCAGTTGCAGTTTGAACAAATAAAAGCGATGAAAGATCTGGCACAATCCACCAATGCCAAAATGATCATTATGGGCAAGGGTAACACCCCATTAATTTTAAATAACGACTAAATTGCTTCCTTAATTGCATCTTTAATTTTATCAGGCATAGGCCTGCAGGAGCAATTTCTGACGTGCTCTTTATGCCAGGCAATGCGCTGTGCCAGACTTGCGTTTTTGGGCATCCGGTTCTTTTCGTGCCATTCTTTATTGATCTTATCTGTTAGCATTTTCATATGCATACAAATTGGATTAAAAGTGAGAATTAATATTAGTCCGTTCACTGATTTTAGTCATTTAGCAATCAAAACATTGCCGGTACTTTTATTTTTTTAACGATCATTAAAAAAAAACTTAAAATTATTAAGTAATATCATCAACGTTTTTTATTTTAGGCCTTATGGCAAGCGCAAAATTTAAAAGTATCCTAAAAAAAGTATTCATTGGCCTGATAATTGTATTTGTGATAATACAGTTTATTCACCCTGCGAAAAATATCAATACCACAGTATTGGCTGAAGATATGAATGTAATTTACCCCATACCCGACAGCGTGCACAAGATATTGGAAAGGGCATGTTTCGATTGCCATAGTAATAATACCCGGTATCCATGGTATTCAAAAATACAGCCAGTAGATTGGTGGATGAACGACCATATCGAGGAGGGCAAAAAGGAATTGAACTTCTCGGAGTTCGGGAAGCGCCCGCTGCCAAAACAAGCTAAAAAACTAAAGAAGCTTGCCAAAGAAGTGGATGAGGCAGGTATGCCATTAGATAGTTATACCTGGATACATAAAGATGCTAATTTAACTGACGCGGAAAAGAAAATAATTATTGACTGGGCAAAAAACTTATCAGAAAAAATATCAAAAATACCTGCATCAGGTCAATAAATTGAGTATGTTTACTACCAAATAGAGCTAATACTTATATAATTATTCATCAAATAAAACTAAAAAATATGAAGCAAATTAAATTTCTCCTGCTTACCATCATTCTTACAGCAGGAACATTTAGTACTATTCTTTACACCTCCTGCCGGCCGGATAAGTGCAGTGGTGTTAATTGTTTACATGGAGGTACCTGCTCTGGTGGTAATTGTTCCTGCCCTGCCGGATATACCGGCACCCGTTGCGAAAGCCTTGAAACTACTGAGCTTGACTTTGAAAACAACACTTATACCAGAGTATATCTTACCATCAACGGCACAAGTACTTATGTTGATCCGGGTACATATGTTGCCTTTTATGGCTCCTATGGTGATTATGCTACCGGAACTGCATATACCTACGGAAAGACGTCTTTAGGTACAAAGGTAGGTTTGGAAATTGACTGGACCTGGACAACATCCAATAATATCTACTTTCCTTCCAGCGGTGCATTATCAGTGCCTATAGACATTGGCTCTAACTTCTTCTATTTGAAAATGGTGAATAATTCACCACAAGACATTACGAAAATCGTCGCTAACAGCGGTACGGCAGATTATGTGACAGTACCCCATGATGGCTATGTATACACCATCGGTTATTATGATGCGCTGAGTGTTACCACCGTACATGCTGAATCGCTTACTTATGTCTGGAACTGGACTCCGGCTATTCCATACAACAACAATCCAACTGTTACCCTTACAGCTAATTAATTGCATTTGAAATATACCGGATATTTATTACTTACCCGGTTTTACATAAAAGAGATGGTCCGGAATTCTGCGACCATCTCTTTTAGTTTTCAACAGATCAGGCTATATCAATTAATATTCACCTATTAACCCGTTAACCATTTAACCCATTAACCCTTTATCTCCTTAGGTTTTCTAACGACAAATCTGTCTGGCATTCTGCCATCATTTGCGGCAGTAATAATCTCCTCCACCCGTTTTGATTTCTTCTCCGGGTCTTTAATATTATTTATGTAATACAGTATATACTTCTTATTGGTCTTACTCAGGGTTTCGAAGAATTTTTTTGCTTTTTTATTCAAGGTAAAGGCCCTTTTTAATTCCGGAGGCAGGGTAAAGGATTCTATATGATCCAGCTTACCCCATGTACCATTTTGTTTTGCAATTTCTATTTTTTCAAGTCCAGAAGGGGCCATAAGACCTTGTTCCATAAGTTTTTCCACTCTGTCCTTATTTAATTTCGACCAGCCGCTTTTGGACTTGCGCGGAGTAAATAACTGCATATAACAAAGTTCATCTAAGGGGTTCAGCGTGCTGTCTATCCACCCGAAACAAATAGCTTCTTCCACTGCACAGGCATAATCAACCCGTGTTTTGCCACTATCCTTTTTATAATAAATCAGCCATATCCCCAGGCTGTCTTTATGGTTCTTTTGCAGCCACTTGCGCCACTCCTTGCGGTCTTTGGCATAGAATCGGTTTGCTTTATCAATTGATGTTCCCATATCTCTTAAAGTAAAAAAACGCAATAATATTTTTGAAAAACAATCCAAATTCCATCCCGATAGCTATCGGGAACTAATTCCTGATTACTTAAACCTCGGATGGTATTTCTCTAAAGTCTGCCTCAGGTAACTCCTGTCGAGATGGGTATATATTTCCGTAGTGGTTATGCTCTTATGCCCCATCATCTCCTGAACAGCCCTGATATCTGCCCCACCCTCAACCAGGTGAGTTGCGAATGAATGCCGTAAGGTATGGGGATGTATGCTTTGGGTTAACCCTGTTTTCTGCGCCAGTTCTTTGAGTATCAGAAATACCATTACACGCGAAAGCGCTGTGCCTCTCCTGTTCAGGAAAACAATATCTTCATTGCCTTTCTTAATTACATCCTGGTGGTTCCTGACATGGTCCTTATACAATAGGATATGTTTTATCGCGGTATCGCCTATTGGTACCAGGCGCTCCTTATTTCCCTTACCTGTTACCTTTATAAACCCCACATCCAGGTACAGGTTTGTGAGTCGCAGATTAATCAGTTCACTCACACGCAGCCCGCAACTATACATGGTTTCGAGCATAGCATGATTACGGGTTCCTTCCGGCTTACTATGGTCTATCGCAGCAAACAGCTTGTCAATATCTGCGAGACTGAGAACATGAGGTAAAGGACGTCTCAGCTTTGGTGCATCCAGCAGTTCAGTAGGGTCTTTCTTTATTACCTCCTCCAGTATCAGGTAACCAAAAAAGGATTTGATTCCGCTCAAAACCCTTGCCTGTGTTCCTGCCGAAAGCTCCATTTCGTTGATATTTGCCAAAAGCGATTGAAGGTGTTCCAGCAGGACTCCTTCCACGCCCACACCGGGGTAGGCAAGACGCACATGGTCCCGGAGCATGGCTACATCATGCAGGTAGGCATCAACGGTATTTTCCGACATAGACCGCTCTAACTGTAAATATGCCTTAAACCCCTTAATATATGCTTCCCACATGGTATTAATGTGCAAATTAGAAAATGTGCGACTGGTTTATTTTTTTTGTGTAATTTACTGAATATTTAACCACTGGCATTTTCATCCCGATAGTCATCGGGACAAATTATCAAATTCTGATGCTTCAACTCAACATCATCAACGGACCAAATTTAAACCTGCTCGGTACCCGAGAGCCGGAAATTTATGGCATGCAAAGTTTCGACGACTATATCGGTCTGCTCAAAACACGTTTCCCGTCTGTTGACCTGCTCTATTACCAAAGTAATATCGAAGGAGAACTGATCAATTACCTGCATAGTTGCATAGGCAAAGTACAGGGTATCATTCTGAATGCGGGCGCTTATACCCATACCAGCATAGCATTAGCCGACGCCGTAAGTGCAATAGGTATCCCGGTTGTGGAAGTTCATATTTCAAATGTGCTGGCCCGCGAAGATTACCGTAAGACGTCTTTTATAGCATCTAAGTGTATCGGTTCCGTCAGTGGCCTTGGATTAGATGGTTATGCCCTTGCGGTGCAGTATTTTATTGATTCAGATTCTGTTGCACATCCAGCGTAAAACTCTATACAAAAACGCAGGAAATTGTTCCACGCTAAGGCGCAAAAAAAACCATTCTTTTTGTCCATTATGCCGTTATATATCAGGTGAATCATTGCTGCTCAAAATACCCCCTTGTAGTATAAACTTTACGGATATAGATGTTTTTATTTTTACCTATGACGAATTCACTTAGCCCCACATGGCTTTTGTTTTTTGGGCTCCAGTCAAAAGTATATCCAAGGTGTGTGAACGGATAGCGTTTCAGCATGTCCGGATCACTGTAAGAATCATAAATGTACTTGTACAGCCAGCTCATGTATTCGGTCCGCTCATTGTCTTTACCGGAGGGGAAATATTCGCATACATTAATTGCAACCGATGGATCAAAACAAGGACGGACAAGGTCCTCCGGCTGCACCCAAACCTCCAGGAAGTAGGAATATTGTGACGTAGGAGGCAGGCCTAACAACTGATCTAACCTCCTGGTCAGCTTTTTGTCATTCAGTTTACCAAGTCCTTTTTCTTTCAGATAGGGAGCAATAGTAGCAAATACAGGGTAATTCCCCGTGTTGTACTTATAAAGCCCGGTTGAGGTATTATAAGCATCCTTCCGGGTGTAATAGGTAGTATCTGCCTTCCATGTTACAGCCAATACATACTGTTTGCCATCAATTGTTTGCCATACTTGCTTGTTATCACCGGTTGAAACAACAGCCAGCTGATCGAAGACCTTTTCCTGAGTTGGATTCCTGGCTGCTTTTAGGCCTTTTACGTAATAATATTTACTACTACAGGCTCCTAAACAAAGAATTACTGCAGTACAACCAAGCAAATTCCTTAATGCGATCATGGTATTTCCGATTTAGTATTGACTGCAAAAAAACCATACCTGGAAAATGATCCCCGGGCAAGGCAAATAGGATAGAAAGCTAACTATTTATCGTCTGTCCATGATTGCTTTATGGTGTAAACGTGCATGTAGGTCTTATTTTCACTTGATTTGTTGTTGCCTGCTTTGCGTATCTGATTATTTTTTACGTCAACAATGAAAAAACAAGTATTACCCACGTCGCTTTTTACATCGTAAGTGTATACGTCATTTGATTTTTCATATTATTTTTTATAACATAATAATCTGAACTGATCTTCTCGGTGGTATGGTGAAACATTGTCTGTTCAGAATTCAGCTTAAATAGAGATGACTCTTCATTCCCCGTACATTTATCATAATTTTTCCGTGCTTGTATTCCACCAGCATTCCTGCTTATAATTGGTGCTGAAAAACATATTTTGTGTACTGGCCTGGAAGGTGCTAACTAAAGTGATAACTAAAACAATCAGTAAACGTTTCATACAGTTAGTTTTATAATGATAAGATAAAAGATTAAAAATTAAAATTGCAATTAAACGGATGAAATTATTTTTATCAATTCGTACAAATTCTACTCCAGGTATGAAAAAAATAAGGAATGTGAAATGCAATAATTCACATCTAGTGTCATGTCACGCATGAATTGACGGATAAAGTTTTAATAATTTCACCCTTGCATCCTCACAGGTGAAGTGCCATTTTATTTTGGCTTCCTTATTGTTCCGGTGAGTTTGCCATGCACCTGCTTCTGATTTCATTTT
>CAIMDZ010000211.1 GCA_903839875.1 uncultured Bacteroidota bacterium | reverse complement strand
TTGTTGTTTAATAAAAAAAATGTAGATTTGCTTATTATTAATTTTTCATTCAATTCAAAATGCAAGAAGGTACAGTTAAGTTTTTCAATGAAACCAAAGGATTTGGTTTCATCACGCCTGCTAATGGCGGCCAGGACATTTTTGTTCACGTTTCAGGTCTGAAAGACCAAATTCGTGAAAACGACAAGGTGTCTTTCGAAGTACAGAATGGTAAAAAAGGTTTAAATGCCGTAAACGTTAAAGTAATTTAATTTTACAGCACCACTTAATATCATTACAAGACGTGCCTCTGCACGTCTTTTTCGTTTTCCGGCAATGTTGAAATTAGCAGATTATAACAGTACCGGTAGTTTAGAATTACGTTCACATCTACTGGTTAACAATAGCACTTAATCACTGCAATACAAAAATGAACAGTCAGGGAATTAACTAATTGAAAGTTACAATTTTTCATTCCTGCCCAATCGCTTCAGCATCTTGCCATGTGCTACTAATGCACTGCGAAAGGTAGGCATCACCTGGTAGGGCAATCCGAAATCCTTAGCCACGCTGGCTACTATTTTGGCTATTTTGGGATAATGTACATGACATATCTGCGGAAACAAATGGTGCTCTATCTGAAAATTCAACCCACCAATAAACCAGCAAACCAATTTGTTATCGGGAGCAAAATCTGCGGTATTCAATACCTGGTGCACTGCCCAGTTATTTTCCATTTTCCTGTCCTCAGTAGGAGGGGAAAAATCAGAGGTCTCAACCACATGCGCCGGCTGAAAAATGGCTGCGAGCGAAAACCCTGCTACAATATGCATCATTACTATCCCGATAACAACGTGGTACCATGCCACATGTGAGAACATAATCGGGAGCACGATGATATACCCTATATAAAACACCTTTAGTAACGAAAGTTCTATGAGCGCCCTGGTCAAAGTAATCTTCTGGTTTTGCAACAGACCGTTTTTGTTGTATTTGAACAGCATAATATAGTCTTTTGCCACAACCCAGTATAGGTTCATGAGGCAATACAACCCCCATGCATATATATGCTGGTACCTATGGTAAGGCATTAATGGCTTTTCAGGCGACATTCTAAGACCTTTGCCGGCTTCTATATCTTCATCTAAACCCTGAATATTGGTATAGGTGTGATGCAAAACATTATGCTGGATCTTCCAATTAATGGCATAGCCCCCTAAAATATTCAATAGACTGCCCAGAAAATTATTTACGGCTTTATTCTCAGTATAAGCTCCATGGTTCGAATCGTGCATTACCGAACAGCCTATTCCTACAATACCATAACCCATGATCAGCCAAAGCGGATAAAATATCCAAAGACTGAAGCTTGCATACCCGGTTACTATTATCAGGTAAGGTACGAAGTACATAGACAGCATAGCCGCCGTCTTCAGATACATGGATGAATCAGAGTAGGGAGAAATATTATTAGTCCTGAAATATTCATTGACTTTACTCTTTACAACATCATAAAAACTATTTTCTCCCTTAGGAGCAAACTTTACAATTTGCTTTTTGACAATTTCAGGCACGATAAATACTTTGTTTGAGCGAAGATAAACAAATATTTCGATAGGGCATATTAAATTCGATTAACATATCCATTTCCTTCTTCAACAAATCAGATTTACCATATTTTTGACATTTAAATGGCAATTTGTACGAATACTTATCGTACATTTACATTAAATTAACTATTATGAAAAGAAATTATTTATTAGCAACCGGGGTTTTGGCTATTACTTTCGGTGCAATTGCTATGTTCCAGTCATGTGGCAAAATAGCCGGTCTGTTGAATTTTAATCTGAACATGCAAACTGAATCTGTCAATGTAACCATTCCTGTTACTAATGATACTTCAGGCATTATCACTGTTGGGCCTTCAGTAAGTTATTTCAATGTAGATTCTTTCATTAAATCGCAGACGGGCAACCAGTTCGGAGCTGCTAATATTGCCAGTTTAAAATTGCGCTCTGTGGTGTTTACTCTTAACAATGCTGATCTTACCACCAATAACTTCAGTAGTTTCCAGTCAGTAGCTGCATCCTTTTCGTCAAACACCAACAGCACTCCATACAATGTTAACATCGCCAACAATCCGGATGTTTTCTCCAGCACATTAAATGTGCCGATAGATACAACCATAGACCTGAAAACCTACATCGGCAACCAATATAACTATTCTGTTACCGGCAGGCTTCGCCATGGTACTACAAAACCACTTGACTGCACTGTTACCTTTACTTTTAGTGTAAATGTAAAAGGATAAACAAAATATTCAGTTCCTTCTCTGAAACCCCGGCTAGCCGGGGTTTTCGTTTAAATAGCCTATTTGCAAACACTATTTCCGATTCCCAAAAGGTCATTTTTGGTAGCTTTAAAGCACTGGTTCCATAATCTTTTAAAATGCAGTTGATCCTGTATATTGCAATACCTTTGCAGTCTCAAATGTTTTTTAAGCCATGGCAAATAATTTTGACCGGATGATTGAATTGGTTACAAAGGTTTTTGATACCCGCAACGACCCAGATCAAATTAGTGTAACCCCTGAAGAAAGAGAAAAACTCTTCAAAATACACCCAGCCACCCTATCAGAACTGGCAAACGAAGACGGCCCGATCGTTTGGATTCTTATGATACCTACAACCCATGCCATCATGGAGCTGTTTTTGAAAGGAGCCATTTCTGAAAAACAACTTTTAGAAAAAACACAACCCGGTGACACCTTCGATACTATCTACTTATGTTCTGCCACGGTGCTACCTGAATTTCAACGAAAAGGGTTTGGCAAGAAAGTCACGTTGGAAGCCCTGGACAAAATACGTAAAGACCACCCTGTCAAATCCTTATTCTATTGGCCATTCAGTGAGGCCGGAAAGGCGGCTGCACAGGCGCTGGCAAATGGCTTAGGATTGCCTTTGTATGAAAAAAAGGGATAGTACTGCAGGTATTTTTACACTAACCAACAATGTCATTAAACAGTAATGGTATTTCCCAGCACACATTCAACCACCTCCGGGGTTGATGTTTACGTCTATGTTCCGCCGGTTTCACCGGCGGCTATTCACATTCAAGTCCTTCGGACTTTTTTAAGTAGTTAATGACATTACACTAACCAATCATTAAACTTCCCTGGTAAATTCCTGATTTTCCTGCATTCAACCCAACCATTTCTCTGAAAAATAAGTCTTTATCTTTACTACTTTTTAACCTTTAATTTTTTTAACAAAAAAACCATCCTTATGAGGAAAATAATTTTTATGCTGCTTTCAGGTATTTCTTTAGCCTGCACTTCCAACGCGCAATGGACAACGGTTACTACCGGAACTATTAGTACCTTCATGGCCTGCTCTTTTGGAAATCCCTCCACCGTATATGTGGCCGGGGGCATGGGAACTGACAGCGCCACTATCATGAAAAGTACCAATGCAGGCGTCAGCTTTTACCATTTAAATGCATCCTTTATTCCTGCAGGCCAGTGCATTTTCTCCTGTTGGTTTACCAGCATGGATACCGGCTTTGTTGCTGGTGGCGACCCTTCACCTGCCGGCACCACCGGGTTCATTTACAAAACCGTTAACGGTGGCACTTCCTGGACGTCAGTGGTTTCCGGTGTTGTAACCGCACTGCGTAGTATCCAATTCACCTCATCAGCAACAGGATATGCCAGCGGCGGATTCAACGGCACAGGGGACATTTACAAAACGATTGACCACGGCAACACCTGGACGCCCATATTCAGCAGCGGAACACCGGCGGTATCCCTCTACAAGGAGTATTTTGTTAACGATACCACTGGCTATGTTATAGGTGATAACCATACCGCGGTCCGTTCAAAATGCATTACCATAAAAAGTGGTTCAGTATTTAGTAATGTTGACCTTGGCGCCTATAACGATTTTGGATGCGTTTACTTCTCTTCTGCCGATACCGGTTTTGTTTCCGCACAAGACAGTGGTACTTATCACCAGCGCATGCTCAAAACCACAAATGGCGGTACAAGCTGGACTTCAGTTTACTCATCTACTGCTGCTTACAATGGTGCCGTGATCAGATTCGCCGACCATAGCAAAGGCTTTATGGTGGGCGATGCAAACCTTGCGACGACCGACGGAGGCAATACCTGGAGCATTTTTGCGCCTATCCCCTCCCCCACCGGTTCTTACTTCGACATGGCCATCTCAGGCAGCGTTGGTATTATTGTCGGAGAAAGTGGAATGATATTGCGCAATGGCGGTGTTACCGGTTTGCAGATACCCTGCGAAACAAAGCCCGGGATTAATGTGTACCCCAATCCGTTTACCATGCAAACCACCATTTCCTTCGATAACGAACAAACCAATACCCGCATCATTATCACTGACGTAACGGGTAAGGAAGTCAGAAGGATCAATTGTACCGGAACAACATTAACAATAGACAGAGGGCAGATGAAACCCGGTATGTATTTAATGACCATCACCCCTGCCAATGGTATCACAACAACAGCTAAATTTGCAGTACAATAAGCTCAAAATAAAATCAGTGCAAAAGTGCCTTTTTCAATACTGACACCGTACATTGCAAAAAGAATGTGCTTCTCAGCACTGATTCTACCAGGCACTTCCGATGGGTTTTGCCTGTGAAAACTACAGGGTACGGCATGATCTCCAAAATAACCATGGGACCTACAGGTGATATATACCTGTTTGGTTCTTTCGATGGATACTACTTCATCAGAACCGACACTATTCATTCATTGATAAGATCCGGTTTTTGCGCCCGCGTTGATGCAGCAGGTAACGTGAAATGGTTGAAAAAAGTATGGAACAACTATCACCAGTTTTTTAGCTAAGGAGGTGTGCCACACTTCGGAAATGTTGTTCCAGTAGGTGTGCCACACTTCGGAAGTGTGCTTCACTTGGGAAGTGTTGTTCCAGTAGGTGTGCCACACTTCGGAAGTGTGGCACACCGGGTTACCAATGTTTATCGGACCGGAGTGTGGTGGTGTTGGTCATGCGCATGTAATCGAGGGTGGCCTCT
>CAIMDZ010000210.1 GCA_903839875.1 uncultured Bacteroidota bacterium | reverse complement strand
CATTACAACTTTGGGAAACGAGGCAATATTGACAGCCCTGAAACTGAAGAATATTGTCATTATACCTCAGCTTAACTATGCAGCAGCAGCTTAAAGTCTTGCCATTTTTGGCTAAGTTTTTAGACGTTAGTTACTAAAGGGGTGGTCTCCCGTACAACTTACTTTTTATCCACCCCCACTTGTGAAACCTGTGGGTAAATGATACGCGCAGTACGCCCCTGCCATATTTCATACTTCTTGTGAAGTTGATGCTGGAGGCTTCTTCGAAGTATTTTGTAGGGCAGGTTACCTCGGCTATCTCGTAACCGTTCATGAATATCTGCGAGATCATTTCATTGTCGAATACAAAGTCGTCGCTGTTGTGCGAGAAATCAATGGACCTGATGACCTCTGCGCTGAAGGCGCGGTAGCCGGTATGGTATTCACTGAGCTTTTGCCGGAGCATGATGTTCTCAAACAATGTCAGGCAGCGGTTGAAGATGTATTTGTAAATAGGCATTCCGCCTTTCAGGGCACCATTTCCCAATATGCGCGATGCAAGCACCACAGGGTAAACATCAAAGGCAATTATGCCTGCAACCGCATGAATGAGCCTGGGTGTATATTGATAATCGGGATGCAGCATGATCACAATATCGGCGCCTATGTCGAGGGCTTTTTTATAGCAGCTTTTCTGGTTGCCGCCATAGCCCTTATTCACCTCGTGCTTGATGATATGCTTAATACCCAGGCGCTGACCCACCGCAACCGTATCGTCACGGCTGTTATCATCCACCAGCACCACATAATCTACGATGTCGAAAGGTATCTCACTATACGTTTTTTCCAGGGTACGCGCGGCATTATAGGCCGGCAGTACAACTGCTATTTTCTTACCGTTAAGCATATTTGAGCCGCAAAAATAACATTAATGAGCAATTTCGGAACCATTACACCTTAAAAGTTTACTGCAATAACGGGAATGCTCCATTCATATTGCAAAAACATTCACTTTCTTATCCTGTAAACTCCATATGCGTCACTATGAGGTTGCTGTTGGCACGGGCAAGTACGTTCCCGTCCATATCATATACATGGCACTCCACGTTTATGATCTTCTTGCCTACCCGCAGCACCTTCGATTCTGCCCTTAGCCTGTGGCCTTCCTTGATGGCGTAGAGGAAATCTACATTGAGGGTAAGCGATGTATAATGCTGCTCCGTATCCAGGCTCACTACGGCCCACCCTATGGCCTCGTCTATTACCAGGCTCATCATGCCACCATGAATATTGCCGTACGGGTTGGTCATTTCTTTCCTTACCTCTGCCGATATCGCCGCACTGCCCTTTTCTATTTTCTCCAGCGTAATACCCAGCCAGTTGCCTGCATACGATCTGGAATCTTTTACCTCTTTACCTTCATACGTCTCCTTAATCCATTTCAGCACGCTTCCGGGCGGTATTGTTTTGTAAGCCATGGGGCAAAGGTAGGCAAAACCCCCTGCCCCTAAAAGGGAATGTCATTGACTTAAGCAAGCCCGGAGGGCTTTCCCCTGAATAGCCGTGGGTGATAACCCCCGGAAAAATATAATTAGAGCCAACCCAGAAACGGGTTGAACTATACGCAGCAAGGTATTGTGTCGCCAGCGGGTTTCTCTGTATCTGGCCCTGCGCGGTAGCGAGGGTCGGCTGGGATAATGGTATTTTTGTTTGGCGAAATAATCTTATACTTTTGCGAAACGAAGACTTTTTGCACGATATTGTGTGCAGGAATCAAAACACATTGTTTCTAAATAAAACTCAACCAGCCATGCCTCCAAAAACAGCAGCAACGCCACAACCACACATGGGCAGAAAGATAGAAAGGATTCGGACTATTAAAGGAGTAAAGCAGGATGTGCTTGCCAGGCAGATAGGTGTGAGCAAGAGCGCTATGTCGCGGATCGAGGCGAGCGAAACTGTGGATGACGATAAACTACAGCAGATAGCTGATGCACTGGAAATGAGTGTGGAGGCGATAAAAAATTATAATGATGAGCCTGTGGTGAGTTTTATTCAACACGTTCATGAGGGCGGAGCGGGACAACAAGGCAATAATACTGAACAAACCAATACTTTTAATCCGGTGGAAAGGATGGCAGAGGTGTATGAGCGGCTGATAGCGGAGAAGGATAAGATGATCACGATGCTGGAGGATAGGTTGAAGGGGAATGGGTAGCTCAAATTTGCAAAATTCTATTGACTTTAGTGGTCAAAAATTTTATATGGGACTTGATGTTCACAAAAAATCCCGTTGTTCCGGATGCTGCCCTCCGGGCAGCATCCGGAACGATAAATAAAAACCCCTCTGCGACAGTATTCAAAGCGATGAAATTGATGATTAGCACTACCCCACTTTTTATACATTAGTCATCCTCATCTACCATATAAGTGAACATAGTCATGCGATAAAGTACGACAATATACGACAATGCCACTACTGATTATCAATCCCGATAGCTATCGGGACATCAGAAAAACAGGAAAAATGCGACAATACTTGCCTAGATGAATAGACGGGGGCCTCTGGCCTGTCCTGTACCCAAGGGCTGCGTTAGTTGTGCAGAAAGCAAATAATCCGTAAATTTAAAATTCATGGAAAAAGAGAAATTCAGGCTACACCTTGATAAGGCCACAAAGGCTTTGATTGACTTTACGAAGTCGTTGTGTTACAATGAATTTGCAGCAAACTACAGGTACATAACAGAACCCTGCTCCCGCACCATTGCACCTGAAGATAAGCACCTGGATATGAAAGAGCACGCTGTACTGGCTGACTGGAATACCTATCGCGATGAACTTTTGACAGCCGGCAAGGTAATTGAACTCTTGCACCACAACAACAGGGTACCTGTATACATAGATATGTATGTGTACGAAACAAAGCCCAGCCTGACCGTCATAAAATTGAATTGCAGCAGGCGGCTTCGCGAAGAAAAAGACCTGATGCATCCTGGTTTCCCGCCGTTTCATTTACAGGTAGCCACGCCAATTGACAGCCTCAAAATAGAAAAGGATGGCAAGTTTGACGTGAACTGGAAAAAACGATGGGACGATAAGTGTAAACCCAAAAATGTACTGGTTTGGCTGAAACACAGATTGCTAAAACCGTTCTTGAAATGATAGCGCCCGCAAATGCAATTTAATACATATGATATTGGGGAATATTGCGCTACGATCCGACATTGGCCAACAGAAATCCGAACCTCGAATGGTGCTATTCCCGAACAAAAACCGGGACAGGCTGCCGGAACGTTGAATAGCCGCAATGCGCGCGGACAAAAAATAAGATATAATTGTCTTTATTACGATAAAAACCCCTAATTTTATATCAAATATCCTTATAATGGTTAAAAAACTACTGGCTATCGCAGCCGTAGCTATGTCTGGTTTTGAGGCTAACGGACAAACGCCTGTATGGTCTACCGATGTAGCACCTATACTGTACAACCATTGTACATCATGCCATCATACCGGTGGTATTGGTCATTTTTCATTTATTGGCTATGATTCAGTTCTTGCTTATACCGGCTCAATAAAGGCCGATATACTCTCGGGAAAGATGCCGCCATGGCCCCCAGACCCTACCTATTCCCGCCTGGCTCATCAGCGCTTATTATCCACTGCGGAAATAAATACGATTGTAAACTGGGCCAATGGCGGTTCTCCCTCGGGTACGCTTTCTCTTGCTCCACCTAACCCGGTTTATTCAACACATGGAGTTTTACCCGGCACGCCCGACCTTAAGGTGAAAATACCGGCTTATACTTCAACGGCAGTTGGTAATGATATTTACCAGTGTTTTGTGATACCCAGCGGATTGCTTACCGATAAGTACATACAGTCGTTTGAGGCCATTCCCGGCAACCCCAGAATCGTGCACCACGTGCTGGTATACGCAGATACCACCGGCCGGTGTGCCTACTTACAGGCACATACCACATCCGGCCCCGGCTATCCTGATTTTGGTGGTGTGGGTACTGACAGCGCTACTATGCTGGGTGTGTGGGTGCCCGGCAGTGACCCTATGAGTTACCCGGCCGGCTTCGGACTTAAGATACCTCATGGTGCAGACATAATTGTGCAGGTGCACTATCCTGCCGGTTCGCAAGGGCAGGTTGACAGTACGGAAGTGAATTTCCATTTCGCACCCACTCCTGGCATCAGGGAAGTGTTTATGCAGCCCATTTTGTATCATGGTTTCGACATGACGGACGGACCTTTAGTGATCCCTGCCAATACCATAAAAACATTTCATGAAGCCTTCCCCGGTGTGCCGTTTGACATGACAGTGCTGGGGGTCTTCCCTCATATGCACCTGATCGGGCAGTCAATAAAAACCTTCGCTGTGCATCCTGCGGGAGATACCGACAAGTTCATCAGGATCAACAAATGGGATTTCCACTGGCAGGGTTTCTACATGCTGCCTAAGATGCGGAAAGTACCCGTCGGCTCTACGCTATATTCCGAAGCCACCTACGACAACACCGCCGCTAACCTGAATAATCCGTATAGTCCTCCGCAAACAATTACTGCCGGTGAAAACACTACAAACGAAATGATGATCACTTTCTTTGTCTACACCTTTTACCAGGCAGGTGACGAGAACATAATCATTGACAGTACATTGCTTAGTGTACCGGCAAGTCAACTGAACTATTACCATGGTCAGCAATTGCTGGGCGTATACCCCAACCCTGCGGTTAATGACATTGTGGTGAAGTGTTACTTTGAAGAGGGTGACAGAGGCACTATGGAACTTGTGGATATGCAGGGCAAAGTAGTGCGGCGATTTATGAATAATGAACTGATAAATAACGGTTATAGCGCGCTTACTTATTCTGTGAAGGGGTTGGCGCCGGGAAATTATTCGCTGATATTGAAAACAAGTGAACGGGTACTATCGCAAAAGATAGTAGTGGTTCAATAAAGGTTTCGGGAACGGTATTGTTTACTTTACTAATGTTCCTGGTCTATGAAAGATCGCTCCGGGGCAATGCCGACGGGGCGATTGCTTTTTATAAGTCAAAAGTTAAAAGCAAAAAGTGACAACACATGATCAGGCAAAATGTATAAACAGCCTAAGTCAAAAATTATTATTTTAGCCGGATGGAATCAAGCGTGGTTGCACCAATACAATCATCGAAGTCAATGCACAGGGCATGGTCTATGTATGACTGGGCGAACTCTGCCTATAACCTTGTTATTACGTCAACCATTTTTCCGGCGTATTATGAAGCCATTACTACGGTGAGAAAAGATGGTAAGATCATAAACGAGCATGTTTCTTTTTTCGGGTTTACTTTCAAGAACAGTTCACTCGGATTTTATTCCATTGCGGCAGCCTATCTTGTAATAGCCTTATTGTCTCCGGTTCTGTCGTCTATCGCTGACTCCAGGGGCAATAAGAAAAAGTTCATGCAATTCTTTTGTTACCTTGGTTCTCTGTCGTGCTGCGGTTTATATTTTTTCACCGACAAAACACTCGAATTAGGGATCATATGTTCCTCACTTGCGGCAGTGGGTTATTGTGGCAGCATAGTTTTCTATAATTCCTACCTGCCGGAAATAGCTAACGAATCGGAACACGACAAAGTAAGTGCACAGGGGTTTGCCTATGGATATATCGGGAGTGTGATATTACAGGTCATTTGCCTGGTATTTGTAATGAAGCCTGAATGGTTCGGAATCAAGGATGGTACATTCGCACCGCGCCTCTCATTTTTCCTGGTTGGGATCTGGTGGGCAGGTTTTGCACAAATCACTTTCTTAAAGTTACCAAAGAGCAAAGCTGCAGCAAATCAGCCCGGCTCAAACATTTTTGCAAATGGTTTCCATGAGCTTAAAAAGGTATGGAACCAAATAAAAAAACTGAAGGTGCTCAAAACATTTCTTTTTGCATTTCTTTTTTATAGTATGGGCGTTCAGACTGTTATGCTGGCAGCTACGCATTTTGGCAAAAAAGATCTTAACCTTGGTGACAGTCAATTAATTACCACAATACTGGTCATACAGGTTGTGGCTATTGCCGGAGCCTATATTATGGCTAAACTTTCCGACCTGTTTGGCAATCTCAAAGTATTGCTGCTGGTGGTATTTATATGGATAGGGGTTTGTATTGCTGCGTATTTCACGCAAACGGCAATTGAGTTTTACATACTTGCTTCAATTGTCGGACTGGTGATGGGGGGGATACAGTCTTTAAGCAGGTCAACCTACTCGAAGCTGATGCCACCTACACAAGATACGGCTTCATTCTTTAGCTTCTATGATGTGACTGAAAAGGTAGCCATTGTTATTGGCATGATCTCTTTCGGGTATATAGATAGCATAATGAATATGCGGAGCGCTATTATTGCGCTGATTACTTTCTTTATTGCGGGGGCATTGGTTTTGTATAAGGCTATTGGGGCAAGGAATTCGGAATTGGTAGTTAGGAATTAGGATTGTTACGTAATTTTGACTTTTAAATTTTATATGAAGCTATATACGGTAAACGCAGGATATTTTAAACTGGATGGAGGGGCAATGTTTGGGGTGGTGCCAAAGACTATGTGGAATAAGGCAAATCCTGCGGATGAAAACAATATGTGCAGCTGGGCTATGCGGTGCCTGCTGATAGAGCATGGCAACTACCGGATATTGGTGGATAACGGCATGGGCAATAAGCAGGATGAAAAGTTTTTCAGCCACTACTACCCTCATGGCGAAGACAGTGTGGAAAAAAGCCTGTCAGCACATGGATTTACAATGGATGACATTACGGATGTGTTCATGACGCATCTTCACTTTGATCATTGCGGTGGCTCGATTAAACGCGAGGGGGATAAACTTGTACCGGCTTTTAAAAACGCGCAATACTGGACCAACCATAAACACTGGCAACTGGCATTGAATCCGAATGAACGGGAAAAAGCCTCGTTCCTGAAAGAAAATATTCTGCCCATGGAGGAAAGCGGGCAGCTACGTTTTATAGAAACACCAGAGGGCGAGGAATGGTTGCAGGATATTCGAATCAGGCATGTGAACGGTCATACGGAATCTATGATGCTGCCACAGATCAAATATAAAGACACAACGCTGCTATTTTGTGCTGACCTTATACCCAGCAGCGCCCATGTTTCCATGCCATGGGTTATGGCTTATGATATGCGCCCGCTGGAAACACTTAATGAGAAACACCTGTTGCTAAATGAGGCGGTTGCCAATAACTGGGTACTCTTCTTTGAGCATGACCCAAAGAATGAATGTTGCACGCTGGAACAAACCGGCGGCAGGATAAGGGTGAAGGAGGTTTTTCCGTTGAGTGAAATTGACTCGTTGATAGGTTGACTGGTTGAATAGTTGATAAGTTGATAGGTTGATAAGTTGATTGATTGGTTGTTTGGTGTCAGATTTGACAACTTTATAAAGTTGTCAAATCTGAATAGCGTTGTCATCCGGATTTTGTCCTGGAGCTTTACAGATGCAGCACAAAAGCCTTTTCTGATTTGTTGTTGTAATACAATGTTACGAAGTACAACTTTCCCTTTTTCAGGTTGCGAACATCCATTAGTGAGTTTATTTTGCTTAGCTCTTTCTGGGCAAGCACTTCTCCGTTACGGTCTGTTATTACTGCTGCTATTTCCTGGGGAAGGTCGGGGAGATTGTGGAAGGAGATGATCCTGCCTTCTATCTTCATTTCGGTACTGGAAAATTTATTGCCATGTTCTGAGCGTCTGTTCATGCCGGTATTCTCATCCCAGGTCTGGGCGGGTTGGGCGTAAGAGCTACTGGCGATGGCAAGGAACGACAAAGCAAAAATAAATTGTTTCATAGCTGTTATATTTTTGTAAGTGAACAATGATTATTCATTGACCAAAAATAGGATGATGTATAATTGCAGTTCTCACTCCAAAGACGTGATTAGTATTTTATTGGCATTGAAAAGGGGGTGAAAAAAGGGGGAGTAAAACAAGATAATTCGACTCTGATCCTAGTGAAACTTCTCTTCAGTCTCCATTTTACTGCGGCATTAGAATAATTTCTCCCCCGAGTATGCGTTTATAGGGGAGCTAAAAAAACCTATTACTGAGAATTTGTGCGTTGGTCCGCCATCATAATTTCTAAAAATCGTTTTGCGTTGTATGACACAAGGTATTCAGTATGACCTACATATTCCTCAATTACCTGCCGGGTTTCAGCACAGTTCATTTGTGCCAGATAATACATTGAATGAATAACGGAGAATTTATTCTTTAGTGCTCTGAATAGACTGATGCCTTTTACTATCAACCCCGAATCCTTATTGATTTTGTATATACAAGATGCCAACATTAATTTACTTACTTCGTCAAGCTTTTCATCTGCCAGGTTTTCGTACATAATAGGAATAGCCTTATTCGACCTTAGTTCGCTTAATGCCTCCATTACAAGAAAACCCAATTTGCTATCGCCAACCATTTTCAAAAGAACTTCCTCAGCGCAACTTCGTTCATCGTCAGTAAACCTGACGATCTCTTTTTTCAATACCCATGCCTCACGATAATCAATGTAAAAAATCCTTTTAATAAGTTCGTCGCGGCCCATAGAATAAATTCCACTATTAAAGATAGCAAAACTTTGACTTATTTTCGCGTGCGACATTTTGTCTATTATTAAGGATTGGCAAAATTATTGCAGCATTAAGAAGCAATATGTTTTTCAAAAAAAAGAAGGATATGACCGATAAAAAAACACATCACAAAAACTCAAGCAATGAAAATGCCGACAACATGGCACAATATGAAACTCAGGATGAAGTTTTGTCAACTGACCAGAAAATAGATGATGATCCTGTGAAAGAAAATGCATTGGTAGAAAGCGATGAGGAAAAAATAAAGAAACTGCAGGCAGAACTGGATGAAGCAAAGGACAAACATCTGAGACTTATAGCAGAATTTGATAATTTCAGAAGAAGGAATGCCAAAGAAAGGATAGAACTGGTGCAGACAGCCGGAAAAGATATTATTCAGTCGCTGCTGGTGGTACTTGATGATGTAGACAGGGCCAGTAAACAACTGGAAAATACAACTGACCTAACGGTACTGAAGGAAGGCATCTCATTGGTTTTTAATAAGTTCAAAGCCATCATGCTGCAAAAAGGGCTAAAAGAGATGGATGCAATTAACCTTGAATTTAATCCTGACCTTCATGAAGCGATTACTGAAATCCCTGCTCCGAACGAAAAAATGATTGGAAAGGTAATTGATGTAGTGGAACCGGGGTATTACCTGAATGACAAGCTGATAAGACATGCTAAAGTGGTGGTGGGGAAGTAGGTTGATTGGTTGACATGTTGATAGGTTGACATGTTGATAGGTTGATAAGCTGATAGGTTGTTCAGTTGATACGTTGACAGGTTGGTTAGTTGATAGGTTTACAAGTTGAGCGGTTATATTTTATATAAATAATTATATTTTATTTG
>CAIMDZ010000209.1 GCA_903839875.1 uncultured Bacteroidota bacterium | reverse complement strand
TAATGTCCCTTTTAGAACAATCCGGTCATAGCAACTTAGCACACCGGATATATTATCTTTGTAGCGATCGGTAAGCAGTTCCAACTTTTTGCTATAAAATTAGCAATTTTCCTTTTTGGTTCTGGCTTGTCCAGGTTAGGGATTTAGGGTTTTTTAGTACGTTATCACCTGCTCCACCATCACTTCAGGCATCTTCCTGAATTCATATTGCTGATTACGCAACTGCGGCTCAAAGCCTGCCTCGCGTATCGAATCCTGAATAGTCTTCGCCGTAAACCTGTGTGGCGCTCCTGCTGCGCTAACCACATTTTCCTCTATCATAATGGAGCCAAAATCGTTGGCGCCTGCATTCAGGCATATCTGTGCCACTTCCTTACCCACTGTCAGCCACGAGGCCTGTATGTTCTTCACATTCGGCAGCATGATGCGGCTCAGGGCTATCATCCGTATGTATTCTTCGGCAGTAGTAATATTTTTTGTACCTCTTATTTTCTGCAGCAGCGTATCCACATCCTGGAACGTCCAGGGTATAAAAGCGAGGAAGCCCTTGGCTCCTTCAGGCTTTTGCGCCTGCACATCACGCAGCTTTACCAGGTGCTCAAACCGCTCGTACAGCGTTTCCACATGCCCGAACATCATGGTAGCGCTGGTAGTCAGCCCCTGCAGGTGTGCCTCGTGCATAATATCCAGCCACTCCTGCGCCCCGCACTTACCATTTGATACCAGTCTGCGTACACGGTCATTCAGTATTTCTGCCCCGGCCCCCGGCAGGCTATCCATGCCTGCATCTATCAGCGCTTTAAGCACTTCACGGTGCGTGCTTCCCTCCAGTTTAGTAATATGTGCTACCTCTGGTGGCCCAAGTGCATGCAGCTTCAAGTTGGGGTATAATTGTTTCAGGGTCTTAAACAGGTCCACATAATAAGCCAGCCCCAGTTCAGGATGATGCCCGCCCTGGAGCAGCAATTGCTCCCCGCCATACTTAAAGGTCTCTTCTATCTTTTGCTTGTAGGTCTCAATATCTGTAATGTAAGATACCGGGTGACCGGGAACACGGTAAAAATTGCAGAACTTACAATTGGCCACACACACATTGGTAGTGTTCATGTTCCGGTCTATGATCCAGGTCACCTTGCCATGTGGCACCTGAATTTTGCGCAGTTCATTTGCTACATACATCAGTTCGGTAAGCGGTGCATGTTCAAAAAGGTACATACCTTCCTCAGCGCTCAGAAACTCAAACCTCATTGCCCGTTCATATAACCCGGATAATTGCATCAGACTATTATTTAGGCTGCAAAATTACTGAATTAATAGGTGCAGAAAATAAACTCGCCACCGATAACGTTATATTGTATATTTATAGGAGTATAAGTACGATGGATAAACTTTCAATTGTATTTAAGAAGATAAATAGATAGCTGTCATTATAAGTAACCTTTTGTTACACAATCTCTTTGAAAATGACATGTTTTAACCAATATCAACTATTAAAAAATGAGGGTCATTGCGAGGAACGAAGCAACCTCAGGTAATAAGGGAGTAACAAAACGTGTAAATTGTAAAACATTATCCATGTTTTTGTAACTTTATAATATGACGACACAAGAGTATCTGATCATCATAGAGCCTACCAAAACTGGCTATTCGGCATACTACCCTGACCTACCGGGGTGCGTCACTGTCGGAGACACAGTTGAACAAACACGCGAACATATGAAAGAGGCGATTGAGCTGTATATAGAAGAATTGATGGAAAACAACGCAAACGAACGATTTTGAAAAAAATCATTTCCATATTGCTGGTTAATTTCTTTTCCCAAACAAATTATGGGCAGGTGGTCGCCATACAAAACGAACTGCAAAACATCCTTTATCAATACTACGCAAATCCTGTAACGGTAGCGGTAAGTGGCATTAACCCTGATAATCTATTTGTTAGCACAAGCAACGGACAAATTTCAATTGATAGTCCGGGGCATTACGTATTATGGCCTTTGACGCCTGGAAGAACAGTCATTTACATAAAATGGAAATTACCATCCGGCAAGTGGCAAGCAAATGATAGTGTATTATTCATAGTAAAACCTTATCCCCTTCCTCATGCAACATTAATTGGTAAAGAAGGCGGAACAATTTCCCAGTCATTTTTATTAGCACTAATAACACCTGAAGCGCATATGTATGAAGGTTGTGGTAGTTTTCCGGTTACTAAATTCTGCATTGCTGTTTACAGGGGGCACCGGGAAATTTTTAAAAGAACAATTATTGATTCCCCAGTAGCAAGAATTGATGACACAACCAGGGACTTTTTTTATAAACTAAAAATCAACGACAAAGTTGTGTTTAAGAATATTACCATTAAGGGTTTCGATCATAAACAAATAGACATAGGACCCATGGAATTCACAATCACAGAAGCACATAAGTACCGCAAAGTAAATGGAAATGAAACAACAACAGTGATTGACCCGATAACGGGCGTTGAATCCCAACGGGAAATTAAATACAAATTCATCAGAGATGATGATGAAGAATATTAACTTGCTAATTGAATTATGAAATACACCCTCACATACCTATTGCTTTCCCTGCTCCCCGCCACAGCATACTGCCAGGTGGGCGTAGCCATACAAAACGACCACCAGGAAATCTTTTATATTGGCTTGGGCAATCCATTAACGGTTGCGGCAGAAGGGTGTAAACTAAAAGATATCTTAGTAACAACAGACAATGGTGAAATCCGTGCTGATAGCTTTAGATATAGTGGTCATTATACTGCTTGGCCGGAAAAAGAAGGAAGGGCCATCATCTATGTCAAAAAGAAGTTGTCCAATGGTAAGTTAAAAACTCTTGACAGTGTGTTGTTCACCGTAAAACAATTCCCGCTTCCTTATGCACATTTATCGGCATCCACCTGCGGAAACATTAGCCAATCAGTTTTATTGGCACAAATAGCTCCCTATGCTGTTACGTACGAAATTTGCTGGAATTTCATCATCACTTCTTTCACAATTGTTATATATAGAAATAACAGGGAAATCTTCAGAAGAACAACTGCCAACCCACAGAGAGCAAGAATTGATCAGGCTACTAAAGACTTTTTTCATCGGCTCAAAAATAAAGATAAGGTGATTTTTAAGGACATTACCATTCTCAGTTTTTATCAGCAATCAAGAACTTTAGAACCGATGGAATTCACCATCACCGATGCCCACAAATACCGCAGAATAAATGTGGACGAAAGTGAAACAGTGATTGACCCGATAACGGGCGTTGAATCCCAACGGGAAATTAAATACAAATTCATCAGAGATGATGATGAAGAATATCAACTTGCTAATTGAATTATGAAATACGCCCTCACGTACATATTGCTTTGCCTGTTCCCTGCCACAGCATTCTGCCAGGTCCAGGTGGGCGCAGCCATACAAAACGACCACCAGAAAATCTTTTATAAAGGTGTGGGCAATCCTTTGACCGTTGCAGCAGAAGGTTGTAAACTAAAAGACATAATTGTAAGTACAGATAATGGCCACGTTGATCTCGATAGTTCTGGCGGGATGGGGCATTACTACGCATGGCCCATAAAAGAAGGTAAAGCAATTATTTATGTTAAAAGGAAACTACCTCACGGACGGATAAAAACTATTGACAGTGTGTTGTTCGTAGTTAAATCATCGCTACTGATTCCTCATCGAAATTTATCAGGATCAAGCGGCGGACATATGAGTCAATCACTTTTACTGGCACAAATTGCGCCGGGAGCCTATTATTATGAAGTTTGCGCAAGGGCCTCAATCATTTCCTTTACGGTTGAAGTCTATAGAAAAGATAGAATTTTGTTCAAAAGAACATTATCAAACCCAAACGGCACCAGGATCGATTCCGTTACCAGAGATTTTTTCCACTGGCTCAAAAACAATGACGAGGTAATTTTTAAAGACATTACAACAATGGGCCTCAGCCGTGTACCTCAGGTTATTGAACCGATGGAATTTACCATCACAGATGCTCATAAGTATCGCAGAATACAGGTGGACGAAAGTGAAACTGTATTCGATCCGGTAACCGGTACGGAAATCCAAAAGCCAATTAAGTATAAATTCGTAAGAGATGATGATGAGGAATATTAGGGTCAATAACAAATAATGTTTTTTTATGAAACGACCATGTAAAAGTTCAGGTTTTGCACACAGAATAATGAAAATTCAATTGTACAATAACTTGATTATGCTGCCGGGAGTTCCATCTGGCAATTGGAAAGACAAATATTTTCAGATGAAAAAAATCACTTTCCTTTTAATCTGTTGCTTGTTTTCACCAGCCGCATTCAGCCAGGTAGTAGCCGTTCAGGCCGATAAAATGAACATACTCTACATGAGTATGCCCAACCCTATTACTATAGCTGTGGGTGGCAAAAACTATAAGACAATAAAAGTAACCATTGACAATGGCGAAGTGATCAGGGACGAACACAAGGGTAAAGGCCACTACATTGTCAACCCGGTGCATGTGGGAACCGCTGACATCGGAGTGTACGTTAAAACATCAAAGGGTTTTCAGAAGATAGGCGGAATGACGTATAGAGTTAAACGAATACCAGTCACCCCTTATTTATGCGGACGGACTACCGGCCGAATCACACCCAAAATGCTGTACTATTCCGATGGGCCTAACGTGGCCGTAGAAGGCGGAGATATAGTTGGCGCCCTGGAAATAACCGGCTATACTGTAAGGGTAATGTGTGAGGAAAATGAGTTGCTGAACATCAGATTTGATAACGCCACAGGCACCCGGTTTGACAAAGATATAAAACGGTTTTTTAAGCGGCTGAAAAGCGGTGACGATGTTTTTATTGAGCACATCACCTGCAAAGACATTGACGGCAGTGAACGCGAAGTTTCATCCATGCAGTTCAAAATAATCAGTGAAACGGAATGGAAGCATTTGTATGAATAACTTTTGTTGCTGTTAATCTTCCAATTGCAGAAATAAAGACAAGAAGCTAAATTGTGGTCCCCTTTAGGGACAGGGTTTTTGGGTTTTTTAGTTTTCCTCCTTCTTCGGCACCGTCTTAAAAATAATATCCCACAACACTGAGCTAACCCCAAAGCCTTTATGAGGTGCCTTGTAATGATGCAGGTGGTGGTTGCGCCAAAGGGCTTTCAAGAATTTGGGTGGAGAGAAAGCGTGTATGGCAAAATGCATGGAGCCATACATAATATACCCGAACAAAAAACCCGGAAAGAAAGACAATGCATTCCAGCCCATAATACCATACATAAGCACATAGATCAGGCTCGACGCTATAAGGCTGGGCACCGGGGGCATGAACAGCCGTTCTTTATCGCGGGGGAATTCATGGTGCACACCGTGCATCATATAGGCAAACTTTTTAGCACGCTGACTATCAACTACCATATGAAAAAGGTACCTGTGCATCAGGTATTCAAAAAAAGTCCAGAAAAGAGTGCCTGCAATGAACAACAAAACTTCTATCCATGGAGCAATACCTTTGTAAGAAGCGCCATAATAAAGCATGAAAATAATAACGGGGAAATACATGCTGTAGATGACAATCGGATGAGTCTTGGTCATCATTTCCAGGTATTCATTCCGAAATAAACGCGCCTGGCCTTTGTTTTTTATTTTCTCAAACTCCATACCCTCTGCAAAAATAATGAATTAGGAACGATGAAAAAAAATCCTATGATGCTGGTTAGGCCGAAAAACAAAATTATTAATTATAATACGTAATCATAAGTATGCAATGGCGCGCTCCGCCGCGTAGCTGGCCGGGGAACCTGGCATTATCATTTTGCATTTAAATTTTAAATAAATTTGTAATAAACAATTACGCCGTTTCTATGATAATGAAAAAGGAAGGATAAAAACCTATACGCTCGATGAACTTGAAACAAACGCAGGAAAGGCTCATGCAAAGCGACTGAAGTCCGCGAAACGATCAAATGTCTGAAAACAGAAAATATAACGTACCGGCGGTCAGTGCTACGCCACCAGTATATTCAACAACAACTGCGGGAAAATGCCCAGTGCCAGAACAATCAGGCAGGTGAGCACCAGCAGGAATTTGTCAAAGCTGCTTACAGGCGAGTTCATCTCAGGTGTGCCGGTCTTAAAATACATGGCTATAATAACGCGGAAATAATAGTAAACGCTTATTGCTGCCATCAGCAATCCGAAAATAACAAGCCACATTAACTGGCCCTGTTCCACTGCTGCCAGCAGCACATAGTACTTCGCCATAAAGCCACCCGTAAGCGGTATACCTGCAAGCGAAAAAAGGAATAGGGTGGTTACAAACGCAAGCAAAGGTTGTTTTTGCGCCAGACCGTTAAAGCCATCATACGTATAATCCTTCAGCTTTACCAGCACAGAGAACATACCAATCGTGGCTACACTATAAGCTACCGCATAAACAATAATACCCCTTGATGCATCAGCAGTGTTAACCGCCAGCACGGCAAAGAGCATAAAGCCAGCCTGTGCTATAGATGAATATGCAAGCATTCGTTTCACACTCTGCTGGAACACAGCGGTAACATTACCAACCAATAAAGTAGCAGCTGTGATAATTGCCAGCACCGTCATCCAGTGTGTGCTTAGATTGCTGAATGACGACTGGAACAAACGGATAAATGCAAAGAAAGCGGCGGCCTTTACTATAGTTGCCATAAAGGCAGTGAAAGCAGTTGGAGAGCCATCATACACATCCGGCGTCCACATGTGCATGGGAGCAGCAGACACCTTGAAGGACAGCGCGATCATAATGAAAATGATACCTGCAAGCGCCAGCGGATTTAACGAATCACTGTGCAGCACGCTCACCATCTCCATAATATTGAAGGTGCGGGATGCGCCGTATAGCAGGGTAATACCCATAAGCAAAATACCCGTAGAGAAGGCCCCCATCAGGAAGTACTTAAGCGATGCTTCACTGCTCTTCAGGTTGCGCTTATCGCTGCCCGCAAGTATGTATTGAGGAATAGAAAGTATTTCAATGCCTATGAACAGCATAAGCATATTGTTGTAGGTGGAAAGCAGGTAAACCCCGCAAAGAATAAAGAAAATAAGCGCGAAATACTCTGCTGCATGTGCGCCAACCTTTTGTATCTCCCTGCCCATCAGTAAAATATAAAGTAGGGTAGCGCCGGTCATAAGTGTATTGAACCAAACTGAATAATGCTCAATGTGCAGCATATTGTTGTAAAGCGCCTGGGGTGCATTTGCAGTTATAGTATTCAGGTCGTAAATGTTTACCCCCAGCAATGCTGCAAATAAAACGGTTGCAAGTGCAGCTACACTTTTCTTATCGCTTACCAGCACACTGGCAAACATCATGATAATACCAAAAACCGTTGTAGCAATTATCGAATTCATATATAAACCCTAAATCCACCCTAAATCCCTAAAGGGACTTCCCCATAGAGACCAGTGTATTGTTTAACCCTAAATCCCTAATGGGACTTCCCCATAGAGTCTCAGTGTGTTGTTAATAATTTTTTACCAACTTTTAACCCTAAACCAATACTCACAAATCACAATCCAAAAAGCAATCCTAATTACAAATTCCTAATTCCCAAACTAATGAACCAGCAACGCTGATATCCCTGATGTCAGATCCAGCAAAGGTTTTGGATAAACCCCAAGGAAAATAACCAGGCTGATTATGATGGCCAAACCTAAATATTCATTTACACTCAGATCTTTCGCTACTGCTGCTCCGGATGGCGCCGTGCCATAGGCTGTCTTCTGTACCATATTCAGCGTATACACTGCTCCCAATATTACACCTAATCCTGCAACTGCCAGTATAGCGATATGCCCTGCACTATCACTCCTGAGCAAACCATTGAACATCATGAACTCACCCACGAATCCGTTTGTAAGCGGTAAAGCAATACTGGCAAGCGATATCACCACAAGGGCAATGGCCATTTTTGGCGTCACAGTAGCCATACCACCTAGTTTGGTCATGTCGCGGGTGCCCCAGCGGTTCTCTATCATGCTCACAATAACCCACATGCCGGTTATGTTGATACCATGGTTAAACATCTGTAGCATAATACCGTGCATACCAACATAACTATGTGTAAATGCAGCGGCACACATCAGCCCCATATGTGCAATAGATGAGTAAGCGATCAGGCGCTTGATATCCGTTTGCATCATGGCGATACAGGAAGAGTAAACAATACCTATCACTGAAAGTAGAATAACCGTATCAGACCAGTAAGCAACACCGGCAGGCAATACAGGCAATAACCAGCGAAGTACCGCATACAAACCCATTTTCACCATCAATGCACTCAGGATAATAGTAACCGGTGTCGGTGATTGTTCATAAGTATCTGGCTGCCAGGTGTGGAATGGAAACATCGGCATCTTGATTGCAAACGCTATGAAGATGAGGCAGAAGAGCCATATTTGCTTATCCGCAGGCAGTGCCGCACCTGCCCGCGCAATGTCGGCCCATGAATAACTGGTAAGGCCTGGCGTCTGCAGAGACAAATAAATAAGCCCTGCCAGCATCATAAGGCTGCCCACAAAGGTGTATATAAAGAATTTAAAGGTAACCGGTATCCTTTTTTCACCACCCCATTTGGAACAAAGGAAGTAAACAGGAATAAGCGCCAGTTCCCAGAACACATAAAACAACAAAGCATCGCTGGCCAGGAAAACGCCCATTAGGCCTGCCTGGGATAATAACATTAAACCATAAAATGCACCCGGTTTCTCTACATCTTTATTTACGTTTACTATCATCACCACCATCATCACAATAGCAGTAAGCAGGCAAAGCATACTGCTCATGCCATCGGCAAGCAGGCTGAACTGCGTGCCCAGGGTGGGTATCCAGGGTTGTGAAAATGATATTGCGGATGAGAAGGCATTACCACTAACATACCCAGCCACTCCCAGTGAAAGCATGGTGCTGACAAGAGCAAGCATCTTAGGACCGTCGCCTTTTGTACTAAAAGACAGAATGCCAGTTAAAAAAGGAATAAGTATAAGAAGGATCAAAATCATATAAAAAAAGTCAAAAGTCAAAAGTTAAAACCAAAAAGTTTTACTGTTTGATTTATTTTATCCAGAAAAAACTAAGCGTGAACAACACCACAATCCCTAACACCATAATAAATATGTAAAACCCAACCTGTCCGCTCTGCAGCAATCTCAGGCGGTCGCCGCCCCATCTTACTGTTTTACCAACGCCATTTACAACTCCGTCAATACCTCTCTTTTCAACAAACTTATCAAGCAAGCCGGAAATGGCCGCAAGTGGTTTTACGATAATAGCCTCATACAATTCGTCTATGTACCATTTGTTCTCCAATATTTTGGCAAGACCTGTGTTGACAGCGAAGGCAGGTTTGCGGTTTACAGACCAGGCAACGATGATCATAATAACTGATACCGCAACTGAAATACCCATCAGTCCCCACTCGGTAGCAGGCACCAGTTTGTGCTCACCGAAATTAGTAACGGCCGGTGCCAGGAATGTGTCAATAGCGTTGTGCTCGCTCATTACTTCCGGCAGACCTATATATCCACCCACTATGGAAAGGATAGCAAGAATAACCAATGGAATGGTCATTGCCGCAGGACTTTCATGCAAGTGATGATGCTGGTCTTCTGTGCCGCGGAAATCTCCGTTGAATGTAAGGAAGTATAACCGGAACATATAAAATGCGGTCATCATTGCAGCAAGAATGCCCAGCCCGTACATTACAGGGTTTTGGGTAAATACATTTGCAAGGATCGCATCTTTGGAAAAGAAACCTGAAAAACCGGGTATGCCTGAAATCGCAAGGCAACCTATCAGGAAAGTGATCTGTGTAAGCCGCATGTGCTTGCCAAGACCGCCCATTTTACGGATGTCCTGTTCGCCGCCCATGGCATGTATCACACTACCCGAACCAAGGAATAACAAGGCTTTAAAGAATGCGTGTGTCATAACATGGAATACTGCCGTAGTATACGCTCCTACACCCAGTGCCAGGAACATAAAACCAAGTTGGCTGACGGTGGAATATGCCAGAACCTTCTTAATGTCGTACTGCCTGATGGCGATGGTAGCAGCCAGGATAGCAGTAGCCAGTCCCACAACAGCAACAATGTTCAGTGTCATAGGGGCAAGGCTGTATAAAGCGCCGCTCCTTGCTATCATATAGATACCTGCAGTCACCATGGTAGCAGCATGGATAAGAGCCGATACCGGAGTAGGTCCAGCCATCGCATCCGGCAACCAGGTGTATAATGGTATTTGTGCGCTCTTACCTGTAGCGCCTATAAAGAAACAAATAGCGATCCAATTGCAGGTTGAAGCCGGAATGGCAGAACCGGGTGCTGTAAGCATTTCAAAAAAACCGGCGGTGCCTGGCGCTGAATGATAGCTAAGCGTATGGAAGTTGAACAACACCAGCAGCATACCTACAAGGAAACCAAGGTCGCCTATGCGGTTCATGATAAAGGCCTTCTTGCCTGCATTGGTAAAATCCCTGTTTTTGAACCAAAAGCCAATCAGCAAATAAGAGCACAATCCTACACCTTCCCAGCCAATGAACATGATCAGGTAATTTGCCCCAAGCACAAGCAGTAACATAAAGAAAATGAATAGGTTCAGGAAGGAAAAGTATTTCACCATTCCTTCATCATGACCCATATACGAAGTAGAATAAACATGGATCAGGAAGCCAACCCCGGTTATTATTAGCAGGAATAGGGTTGAAAGCGCATCAACCTGGAACGAAAAAGGAATATACAGTTTATCAGACTGAATAAAATCGAAGAGGTTAACAATAACCGGGCCCTGGAAGCCTGCAGCCCTTACTTCAAAGAATATCCCTAATGAAATAGCGAAAGACGCAAGTATGGTGAGACAACCTATCACACCGCCGAGGGTTTTAGGCATTCTTTTCCAAAAAACACCATTTATCAAGAAACCGATCAATGGAAAAAGCGGTACTAAGTAAACTAAATTGGCCATATATGCTACCTCGCCGTGGCGGGATTAATGTTTTAACCTGTTTAAAATATTGATATCAACAGAATGCACCTTACGATACATCATCACAATTATTGCCAATCCCACAGCTACCTCAGAAGCAGCTACCACCATAATAAAGAACACGAATAGCTGCGCATCAGGATCGCCATAAATTTTTGAAAAGGCCACAAGCAATAAATTAACTGCATTCAGCATCAGCTCGATGCACATGAAAATGATGATGGCATTGCGGCGCATTAAGGCTCCCATTATCCCGATAGAGAATAATAAGATGCTTAAAAACAAATAATGGGTAGAATTTACCGGCATAACTTATTTCCGCCTGGGCGGGTCTTATTTTGGTTAACAATAATTACTTTATATACCCTTCATCCGTTTTAGGATTAAGGGGTTTTGTCTCTTCCTTTTTACCTATTACCATAGCTCCTATCATTGCACTGAGGAAGAGGACACTGCTTATTTCAAATGGCAAAACATATTTTGTGAACAACACCTTTCCCAGGTTTTCTATCAACCCGATACCTGTGGATGTTTTGTCCATGATCTCAGGTTTGGCTGTTTTAATTGCTGCTAACACTACAAGAAACAAAATGCCTCCGGAGATCACACCGGCAAGTTGGACCAGTTGACCTTTTTGCGGTTCTACATCCGCATTAAGGTTCATAAGCATGATCACAAACAGGAACAACACCATGATTGCACCTGCATAAACTATGATATTCACAATGGCCAGGAACTGGGCGTTCATTAATATATAATGTCCTGAAATTGCAAAAAAGGTGAGTATCAGGAACAATACGCTGTTTACCGGGTTGCGACTGAGGATAACCCCAAGTGCACAGCTAACAGCAACAGCAGACAGAACCCAGAATAATATATCGTAGATTTCCATTTTACTTGATATTCGGTGTTTTGGGGTCAGGAATCAAAAGGTCTTCTTTCTTATAAATAAAACTTTCACGCGTATAGTTGGACGGCATCACTGTTTCAGTCAGGTATACTGCATCCTTAGGACAGGCCTCTTCGCAATAACCGCAAAAAATACAGCGCAGCATATTGATTTCGTATTTAGCTGCATATTTCTCTTCGCGGTATAGTTGCTCCTCACCCGGTTTACGTTCTGCGGCTTCCATTGTGATGGCTTCAGCAGGGCATGCAAGCGCGCACAGACCGCATGCAGTGCAGCGTTCGGCCCCATTTTCGTCCCTGTTCAATATATGTAACCCACGAAACACAGGGCTGAACGGCCTCTTTTTCTCCGGATAACTGATAGTGGCAGGCTTCTTAAATATGTGAGCCAAAGTAATGACCAGGCCCTTGGCAAGTGCAGGCAGGTAGGCGCGCTCCATCATTGTCATGGGGTCCCTGTTTACCTGTACTGACCTGTTAGTTAGTTTTTGCATTATTTTCTTTTTCAAGAATACTTATAATATTTTCAATCTTTTGTTTTAATCCTGGTAATTCCATCAGGCGTTGTAAATTTCCATTTTGTCCTTTTCGAAATTTCTTTTTACCCAACTATGCATCAATTCAATTTCTACAAGGTCTATTTTCTCTTTTAACGCTTCTTCAAGCCCCAGAGCCATTCCAGCATATTGCCACAGACTCATTTTTGTCTCCTTCATCACAATCCCTAGATCCACATCACTTCCATCCTTTGCCTCTCCTCTTGCATACGACCCAAACAAATACACTGATTTCACCGGCTCATCTATAAAATAGTCAATCACAGTATCTTTTATTTGTTAAATCGTTAGCATTGAAAATAATTTTGCAGTTCGTTTTTTAAATCAGGTAAATTATTTTTTATTACATCCCAAATAAGGCGCCAGTTAATTCTAAAGTATTCATGAATAATTATGTTTCTGAACCCTGTTATTAACCGCCATTCTATTTTTCTTATTTTGCTTTTTGTTTCTCTTGTCAATTTTGTTACAGCCTCTGCAACGATAATCATATTTGCATAACATGCGTACTTTAATTTCTCATCCTTTAGAAACGCTTCTTCGTCAACATCACCAATAAAACTGTTTATTCTATCAATCGCTTCTATAATATGTTCGACCCGATCTAAATCAGCAGCCATTTCTATTACGATTGATACATTAATATTCTATCCAAATATGCATTTTCCAAAACCTTCGGATAAATTGTGTCGGAAGGCACCAAATCAACATTCTTTTTAAATTTTTTACGCAACACAATATGCCATCGAACAAATTCCAATCCTATTTTTTTTTCATAATCCAGATCAAGTAATAAATCCACGTCACTTTTTTCATTTGCATCCCCTCTTGCATACGATCCAAACAAATACACTGCTTTAACCGGCTTATCTTTGAAATAGTCGGAAACAGTATCCCTTATTTGTTGAATCGTTAGCATTTTGTTTCTATAACCAATTTACTTTTTAATTACCCAAATTATTATTGCCCCTGTTATCAGCATATTTACCAAAGCCAGTGGTATCAATGATTTCCAGCCGAGCTTCATCAGCTGGTCGTACCTGAAACGTGGTAGTGTCCAGCGAACTGCCATGATAAACAAGATCATTCCAACCACTTTTATCATTAACACACTCAGGCAAATTACGGTATATAATATCGGGTGAACTCCTGCAGCAACCCTGTCCATATAAGGGAAGTTATACCCACCGAAAAACAAGGTGATCAGTATCACTGAACTCACAAACAGGTTAATGTATTCTGCAAAAAGGTAAAACCCGAGTTTCATGGAAGAGTATTCCTGGTGGTAACCCATGTTCAGCTCACTTTCACATTCCGGCAGATCGAATGGTGCACGGTTCAATTCAGCAAAAGCGCAGGTGAGGAAAATGATGAACCCCAATGGCTGTTTGAAGAAATACCATGTGAAATAACCATCATGCCAAAATCCATGTTGTTGCTGAACGATTTCGCGGAGACTCAAGGATCCTGTCAACATAAGAAGCGCTATCAGGCTTATGCCCATAGCCAACTCATAGGAGATTGCCTGTGACGCTGCACGTATACTACTTAGCAGTGAGAATTTATTATTTGAAGCCCAGCCACCAAGCATAACACCATACACACCAAGGCTAACAACCCCAAATATAAAAAGGATCCCTATATTAATATCAGCAACCTGAATCGAAATGTAACCGGTGGCTGTTTTGTATTCAGCCCATGGGATTACCGCACTGGTCATAGTTGCGGTAAGCATAGCCAGGCAGGGGCCGAGAATAAAAATAAATCTTGTCGAACGATCCGGGATTATCTCTTCTTTAAAGAAGAGTTTCATTCCATCTGCAAGCGGCTGGAACAGGCCAAATGGTCCTGCACGATTCGGGCCTATGCGATCCTGCATGATAGCTGCAACCTTGCGCTCACCCCAGGTGGCATACATTGCAATACCTAAGGAGCCCAAAAGTATGACGGTAACAAGTATCGCCTTTTCTATAATAAACGCTGTATCAATCTGAAGTAACAGCATAATGGTGCAAAAGTAGTTTTAGTTGTTTAAAATTTTTATAATTCTCGTCAGCTTTATTATTTATTATCTGTCCATTTCTTCAAACCTGTTGATACATGATGATCTGTATTAAAATCATCTGAATGAGCCGGGCCTTCTATTTTGGATAAATCAATATCCGGTCGGTTCACATCACTTACATCATGTATATTTAATAAATGTAATGGCTCTTTGCCTATCACTTTATCAATAAGTACCGGAGTCTTCTTAGTGCCCACATAATGTCCCTGTGATATTACGCTGCTACGCTGAATGATGGATGGTCCTTCTATCACCCAATCTTTCTTTTCCTTCTTATGAAAACGGCAATCGTTACAGATAAATTCTTCTACTTCACCCCACTGGTCTTTACGTGCAGTAACGCGGAAAACCTCTTCGCCACGTGTCCACAAACGAACCTTTCCACTGCATTTGGGGCAATCTCGATGTGCATCCAGAGGTTTGGTAAACCAAACCCGGTTCTTAAACCTGAAAGTCCGATCAGTGAGCGCGCCCACCGGGCAAACATCAATCACATTACCAATAAAATCATGATCCAGTGCTTTATTCAGGTAAGTGCTGATCTGTGCATGGTCGCCTCTTTCCATAATACCATGTTCACGTTTTTCAGTAAGCTGGTCGGCCGCAAACACACAACGGAAGCACATAATGCAACGCGTCATATGCAAGGAAATGTATGGTCCGATATCTTCTTTCTCGAATGTGCGGCGCTTGAATTCGTAGCGGGTACCTTCTGTGCCATGCTCATAGCTCAGGTTCTGAAGATCACATTCGCCAGCCTGGTCACACACCGGGCAGTCAAGCGGATGATTAAGGAGTAAAAACTCAACCACTCCTTTCCGGGCATCCACTACTTTTTCTGAGGTGAGGTTCTTCACTTCCATTCCATCCATCACAGTAGTGCGGCAGCTTGCTACCAGCTTCGGCATAGGGCGGGGGTCTTTTTCAGATCCCTTGCTCACTTCTACCAGGCATGTGCGGCACTTACCTCCGCTATCTTTAAGTTTGCTGTAGTAGCACATTGCCGGGGGGCAAACATCACCTCCTATCATTCGTGCAGCATTCAGAATAGTGGTACCTGGTGGCACCTCTATAGTGATGTTATCAACGGTTACTTTAAACTTTGGTGTTCCTTCACTCATTTTCTCAATCTTTTACTTCTACACTATAAACAAAAAATAGTCAATAGTATTTGTTCCTTATTTTGCTAGTCCACGCGCTATATTCGGCGATTCAGGATTTACTGATAATTTAAAATACCGGGGGTGAACAACTAAGTCCATATCCTCCATAGGCACGGCACCCAGCAGACATTTTTCGCCCAGTATCATTGCTCCTACGAAACAAATCCGGTTTTCAAATTCAATCTTTATCGGTCCTACATACGGCGCTAACTTCACTGTCTCATCTGCAAGAAAAATTTCACGCTTCTGCTGTTCCTTTAATCCCAACTGAACCGCTACATGCTGGGGTATACATAAAAAAGTTGCCCCGCTATCTACAAGGCAGTTCACCTCAATCGGTAGTTGATCCGGCAAAACCGGATTAGACAATTTGATATCTGCAAAAACTAATCCCATTAATAAATTATCTACATTTCAATTTTTATACACTTGCAGCCACGTGAATCGGATCGGCATAATGTGCCAGTCCGAAATTCCGCTTCTGCGATTCTTCAGGGTTCTTAATATGCCACTCAAATTCATCACGGAAATGGCGGATGGCTGCAGCTACAGGCCATGCAGCAGCATCACCCAACGGACAGATAGTGTTTCCCTCTATTTTCCGCTGTATATCCCACAACAAATCAATATCACTCATTTTGCCTTTTCCGTACTCCAGGTTTTTCAATATCTTATACATCCAGCCGGTGCCCTCGCGACAAGGGCTGCACTGTCCGCAACTTTCATGGTTGTAAAACCTTGCAAGTGTCATGGTATGTCGTACTATACACTGGTCTTCATCAAAAACTTCAAAACCACCTGAACCTATCATGGAGCCTGAAACAAATCCTCCGTCTGACATGCTTTCATAATTCATCAGGCGTGTTTCTCCTTTTGCAGTCTTAAGTAGCAGGTTAGCAGGCAGAATTGGAACAGAAGATCCACCCGGAATACACGCTTTCAGCTTCTTGCCATTCTTTATACCACCACAATACTCATCACTGAAAATAAATTCTTCCACCGATATGGTCATGTCAATTTCATATACACCGGGCTTATTGATATTCCCACATGCCGACATCAGTTTTGTACCTGTTGATTTGCCAATACCGATCTTCGCATATTCATCACCGCCAATATTAATTATAGGTACTACTGATGCGATTGTTTCCACATTGTTTACTACAGTCGGGCGCATCCACACACCCTGAACGGCTGGGAATGGAGGCTTTAGCCTTGGATTACCTCGCTTGCCTTCAAGCGATTCCAATAAAGCTGTTTCTTCACCACAGATATACGCGCCTGCACCACGATGCACATATATTTCACAATCGAAACCTGTACCTTTAATATTCTTACCAAGCCAACCATTATTTTTTGCTTCTGCAATAGCCTGGTTCAGTATATCAACGATCCATGCGTATTCACCTCGTATATATATATAGGTAGCATTGCTGCCCAGTGCGAAACTACTCACGAGCAAACCTTCAATCAGCAGATGCGGAATGAACTCCATCAGGTACCTGTCTTTGAAGGTTCCCGGCTCTGATTCATCCGCATTGCATACTATATGGCGGGGCACACCCTCGGGCTTGGCAAGGAAACTCCACTTTAACCCTGTAGGGAAGCCGGCACCTCCACGGCCACGGAGACCGCTCTTTTTCACTTCCTCTACGATATCAGCAGGAGCCATCTTTAAGGCCTTCTCCGCAGCACGGTAGCCACCGTTCTTACGGTAGGTATCGTAGTACCGGATACCTTCTACATGATCGTGTTCTAATAATAATTTTACGCCCATTTTTTATGTTCAAAAGCCAAAAGAGCAAAAAATTCTTTTGAGTTTATTAATAATTCAATCTATCCTAACAACATCCTCATCGGATGCAATGTTCTTGTAAACGGATTTAATACCAACCCCATCCCTTGCAGAGTTATAGCACCGAGCAATGGTTCATCATGCTTTTCACCAAATATTACCGGAGCTGTTGCACCCTCACCATTCAATTCAAAATAGGCTTCTCCAGCCCTTCTTGATATTTTACTGCCATCTGCCAATGCAAAAGACACTTCTCTGTAAGGTTCAACTCCCAGTTTCTTCAAAATTTTTCCAGGTACGAGACTGTACACAGCACCGCTGTCCACCATGAATTCTACATCGGTAGATTCATCTGCTTTGCGGCTCTCTTTAACCTTCAGATATTGTGTTGTTATTCCCATTTATCCTATCCGCCAACGGCGGGACTTTAATATTTTATTTAGTTTTTACACTTTCTCGCTGCGCCTGGAAAACAATTCCCACCGGTCATTCTTCTTCGCCCATATCTGCACGACTTTCAGTCTCAGCTGTATTGGTTTACCATTCATCACTGCTTCTATATCCACCACCGTTTTCACATTCGCAATTTCTCCTATCACGTGAAACTCCCTCGAATTCTGGCTCACTTTGTTATAAGTCAGCTTCCCATTATAAAGATCTTCAATGATCTCCCTTTTAGTTTGCATCCACCCATTTGAATGATAGTAGCGGAGGTCATTCCTTAAAAGCGTTTTCAACCTTGTGGTATCTTTATTTACCAAAGCAAAATTAAGGTCATCAACTGAACTGAGCAGATAATCGGTATCCCACTGTTGTGCAAATGCACCAGCACTGATAAATAACAATAGTATGGTTAGTAATTTCCGCATTAACTCTTATCAATGGTCAAAATAAAATCTTCCAAACTCATTTGTAAATCCTCTCTTACTATTTTTCTTAACAACCCTTTTGGCAAATCTTCGTTTTTATGAACAGGCACTGTTGTTATTCTTCCGTCACCATGTTTTAAACGATGATGGTATCCATTAATTCTTACAAGCACAAACCCTTGTTTTTCTAAGATCTTAATTAACTCTTTCCCTGTTAATACGATTTGCTTACTGCTCATTATACTGCAATTTGCATTTCTATTTCCCTGAACCCTATAAAGTGGTTCAAGGTACTTGGTTTTTCTTCCTGCACACACATTTCTATCACCTCTTCAATATTCTTCATTGCTTCATCCACTGTCTTACCATATGAATGACAGCCTTTGAAAACAGGGCACGAGACGATGAAGACATCGTCTTCGTCTTGCTCTATTAAAATAGGAAAATGAAACTTCTGCTTTTTCATATAGTCTTATCAATTTCAGGGTTTAACTTTTATCAATGATCAAAATAAAATCTTCCATCGGGTCGAAGAAGAAATCTGTCCAGCCACTCTTATGGCTTTTCATCTCATCTTCATTCGGGAAACCCGTATGATGAAGTATTACCTTCGTACCTGCTTCGTCCTCCTTCAATAAATAATGAACTTCAGTTGGTTTTGTTTCTTCAGGCCAGTCTGTTGTTTTCCAGGTATAGGCCAGTTCATTTTCTCCTGTCTTCAAAACAGTTCCAAATACCCACCCGTCAAACATCTCAAACTTGCCACCCACCTTATTCTCCACTATGGCATCACTTCCGCTCCATTTCCTTATCAGCTTAGGGTCTGTGAGTAACTGCATTACTCTGTTTGGCTTTGCCGATAAAATGAATTCGAGTTTCAGATCGCAGGCCATACTTAGTTTTTAACCGTTGCCCTCAATTCATCTATTATCTTATCAACCTTTTCTTTTGTCAAATGCTCCCTGTAATTTTTGCCAAGCTGCATCATAGGTGCATAACCACATGCGCCAAGGCACTCAGCGGGCTTTAAAGTAAACAATCCGTCAGATGTCGTTTCCCCTTCATTGATACCCAGTTTCTCCTTGATGTAATCAATGATCTGATCACTGCCATTCAGCATACATGGCCCTGTGCGGCACACCTCGAAAAGATACTTGCCTACAGGCTTGGTATTGAACATACTATAGAATGTAGCTACCTCATAAACCTCTATTGGGAGAATTTGAAGTATCTCGGCCACATAGTCCATAACCGGCACATCCAGCCATCCGCCAAATTCGTCTTGTGCAATATGCAACAGCGGTATCAAAGCGCTCTTCTCCTTCCCTTCCGGGTAATGCGATATGAGCTCTTTTACCTCTTTTAATTTATCCTCTGAAAACTTTATCATAAAACCCAATCCGCCGTGGCGGAGCTTTATTTTAAAAAAATTTTATTGTTCTGCATATTGTCACTTCTCTGCCCAGCTAAGCCAAATTCTTATGCATCAAGCTCTCCCGCTATCACATTCAAACTACTCAAAGTAATGATCGCATCACTGAATAATCCTCCCTCAACCATTTCAGCAAAACCCTGGTAATAAACAAAACATGGCCTCCTGAAATGCAGGCGATATGGTGTACGTCCACCATCACTGATCAGATAAAAACCTAACTCACCATTACCGCCTTCCACAGCATGATATACTTCACCAACCGGAGCATCAATTTCACCCATTATTATTTTGAAATGGTAAATAAGGGCTTCCATTTTAGTATACACATCTTCCTTCGGCGGCAGGTGGAAATGATCTGCTTCCTGTGCATAAAAAACATTTTTCTGCTCAGGGAATTCTTTTTCAATTTTTTCGATCTTCTCCAGAGCCTGGTGAATGATGCTTAAACTTTCCCAAATTTCACCATTGCGTACCATAAAGCGATCATAAACATCGCCAACCGTACCCACAGGAATCTTAAAATCAAAATCTTCGTAAGAGCAATATGGCTGGGCTACGCGGACATCATAATCAACACCGGCTGCTCTCAGGTTGGGACCGGTAAATCCCAGGTTGAGGGCTCTTTCCGCACTGATGGGGCCTGCTCCTATGCAACGGTCCATAAAAATCCTGTTACGGTTTAGCAGGTCCTCAAATTCCTTCATGGTCTTCTTTGGAAAATCCGCCAGAAACTTATTCAGCTTTTCGAATGAAGCATCTGTGAAATTGCGTTCAAATCCGCCCACCCTGCCAATATTGGTGGTAAGCCTGGAACCACATATTTCTTCGAAGATCTCATATATATGCTCACGTGCCTGGAATACATAGGTAAAGGGTGTCAGTGCCCCTGTATCAACTGCTATTACTGAATTACAAACCAGGTGGTCTGCAATACGTGACAGCTCCATAATGATAACGCGCAGGTATTCCACACGCTTAGGTACTTTTATCTTCAACAACTTTTCAACTGTCATGTGCCACCCCATATTATTAATTGGAGAAGAACAGTAGTTCAGCCTGTCTGTAAGCGTAGTTATCTGGTAAAAAGGACGACGTTCTGCTATCTTTTCAAATGCACGGTGAATATAACCGATAGTAGGTACGGTTTCCAAAACACGCTCCCCGTCAATTTCCATAATGTTTTGGAACACTCCATGTGTGGCAGGGTGTGTAGGCCCAAGATTAAGCGTAGTGGTCTGCTTCTGAAGTGATTCTTCAGAAAGCTTAATATGGTGTTGCTGATGTTGTTGTATTTCCATAAAAAAACCGTAAATCTAAAACCCTAAATCCACCGCGGCGGACTCCCCTCATTTATAAAATTATTTATGTTCTTCTTCCTTTAATGTTCGTTTACTAAACCCTCCAGTAGAATCATGCATCCCGTCCAAACATTTCATTATCCTTATCCCTTCTGGTCGGGTCTTCCATTTCATATTCCTTTCTCATTGGGAAATAATCCATCTCATCCACATTCAGAATGCGCATAAGATTCGGATGCCCAATAAAATTGATACCGAAAAAATCATACGTTTCCCGCTCCATCCAGTTTGCCGACGAAAAACGTTGTGTGACAGTATATACATCTGGTTTTTCAACAGGTACATATACTTTGAACCTCAATCGTACATTATCCGCCAGATTGTGAAGATGGTAAACTACACAAAACTCCTCACCCTTTCTTTCCGGGTAGTGCACCGCAGTAAGATCAGTAAGAAAACGAAATCGCATTGTTTCGTCATCATAAAGGAACTGGATCACTTTCAGATTATTTTCAGCAGGCGCCCTGAAGGTCAGCAAACCAAACTGGGCTTCCCATTCAGTGAGCTGATCTCCAAATTTTTCGGTTAACTTTTGCTGTATTATTTCGTTGGTCAATACCATTTTAGCTCAAAAGTCAAAAGTCAAAATCAAAAAACTATTCATTCTTTATTTGACTTAATTATTGAATTGTCAAGAGTCTCTGTCAAACCTTACGGTTTTAACTTCTGACCTTTAACTTTTTATTGTATTCCATAGCTTTCCATTAAGCTTTTATATACCGGGTTATTCCTTCTACGTAAGCTTTCAGCACTTAACAGGTTCTGCAATTTTAGTATTCCATCAATTATACCTTCCGGGCGGGGCGGGCAGCCCGGCACATACACGTCAACCGGTATTACCTGGTCAATACCTTGTAACACAGAATATGAATCAAAAATGCCACCACTGCTGGCACAGGCACCAATAGCAATTACCCAACGAGGCTCTGCCATTTGCAAATAAACCTGGCGCAATATCGGACCCATTTTCTTAGATATTGTTCCCGCAACAAGCAGCACATCGCACTGACGTGGTGTAAATCCCATACGCTCAGCCCCAAAACGGCCCAGATCGTAGTGCGATCCCATAGTAGCCATGAATTCAATACCGCAACAGGAGGTAGCGAAAGGCAAAGGCCACAAAGAGTTTTTTCGCCCGAGCTCCACTATTTTATCAAATTTACCCGCAAAATACCCTTCTCCCGAATACCCTTCGGGTATCTCCACCATTTTTACTTTCGTATTATACTGAACCGGACGAGACATAATATTTAACTCTCTTATCTCCCTGATTGGGAAATTTTATTTTAAAAAATTAAAGAACATTTATTCAAAACATTAGCCCCTCCTGGGGTTTGGTGCTCAGTTTTCCCAATCTAAAGCCCCCTTCATTATAATATAAATAAACCCGCATAAAAAGAAAGCCACGAATAATATAACTTCAAAGAACACATCTTTACCTATTCCTTCTGCAAGAAAATACTTGAAATTGACCGCATAAGGATAAAAGAAGATGACTTCAACATCGAACAATACAAATAGAATAGCAACAAGGAAATACTTAATCCCCATCGGCTGGCGGGCATTACCTACAGCTGGGATACCACTTTCAAAATTGATCAGCTTATCCTTTGTTTTTCTCTTCGGGCCCAACAGGTGAGAAACAACCATCATTACTACAATAAACCCGACGGCAATAACTAATTGTAAGGCTACAGGAAAGTAATCTATTGGCTTGTTAAAATCTGCTGCCAGTAATAAAAGATCCATAAATTGCGCTTAAGCTTAAAAGCTTGTTAAAAGAATATGCAAAGCTACAGCTAAGCATCGAAAATGCAATGATGTTTATATGATTTTAATCAGTTTTTGGTTTTTAAATTTTGCCTTTATTATATGTGATTGAATTATATTTTATATAATTTTAAATAAACTGGCATACAGCTAGGATATTTAGTAAATTTACTTTATGAAAAATATATACAGGAATGCTAATGGGCGTTTTATCTATTTATGTTTCGTACTTGGAATTTTGATATGCCCAAATCTTACTGATGCTCAAATAATTACAACCATTGCAGGAAATGGTACCGGCAGTTACAGTGGTGATGGTGGGCCTGCCACGGCAGCGGGTATCAACTACCCAACACATACCGCAATGGATGGTTTTGGCAACCTTTATTTTGGTGAACATATTGAATATCGTATTCGAAAAGTGAATAGTACCGGAATAATCACTACATATGCAGGAACCGGAATCTACGGTTATAGCGGAGATGGAGGTCCTGCGACTGCTGCAGCCAATTCAGGTCCCGCTGGCGTGTCTCTTGATGGCGCGGGCAACCTTTATTTTTCTGATTATCACAACAACAGAATAAGAAAAGTCAGTACTTCAGGAATTATAACTACAATTGCCGGCACAGGTTCCGGAGGATATAGTGGTGACGGTGGGCCCGCAACCGCAGCAAACATATTTGTTCCATGGGGGGTAGTTGTTGATCCTTCAGGGAATATATACTTCTCAGACCGCTATAATAATCGTATCCGCAAAATTAATACAGCCGGAATAATTTCAACAGTTGGAGGTACAGGTATTGCAGGTTATAGTGGCGATGGAGGACCAGCTACCTCAGGCACTTTAAATAATCCTATTGACATTGCATTAGACATATCTGGCAATATCTATTTTTCAGAGGCATACAATCATTGTGTTCGGAAAATAAATACTTACGGAATAATATCTACTGTCACCGGAAACGGTACTACCGGTTATAGTGGAGATGGAGGGCCAGCAACAACTGCGACTTTAAATAACCCAATCGGCATAGGATTAGACCCGGCAGGCAATATTTATATAGGTGACAACGGCAATAATTGTATCCGCAAAATTAACTCATCAGGAATTATTTCAACCATTGCCGGAACAGGAACAGCAGGGTTCACTGGTGACGGCGGACCTGCCACATCTGCAAGGTTACAAGGTCCATATGGAGTTGCTGTTTATGGTACGGGGAACATCTATATCTGTGATGCATTCAATTATCGTATAAGAATTATAAATATAGGAAACAATGCTCCTTTTTTCAGAGGTGGCCACATCCAGGATTTGGTTTTCTGTGTAAATGAAACAACACCCTTAGTGGCGATTAATGCACTCTTAGCTGTTGAGGATACTGATGCAGGGCAACTTGAAACGTGGAGTCTGCTGACGCCCCCATCGCACGGAATAGCTGTGGCAGCCTTTTCAACGATATCGACAGGAAGTACGCTAACCCCGACGGGACTAATTTATACACCCACCAGTGGCTATACCGGCTCAGATATGTTCAAGGTAGTGGTCACGGACGGAATAGCTTTTGACACAACGACAATTAATGTAACAGTTGATCCAGCCCTCAACGCAGGTACAATCCTGGGGATGGACAGTGTTTGCCCCGGCGCAAATGTCTCTTTATCGGAAACTGTATCGGGAGGCATCTGGAGCACAAGCAACACTACGATTTCAACCGTAAACAGCACAGGTCTTGTAACGGGAATTTCACCCGGACTTGATACAGTAATTTATACAATCATTAACTCCTGTGGCATTGTGTCTGCAATTAAACCGTTTTATGTGAGGTCATATCTTGCATGCCATACCGGGGTAGACAATAGTCCAAGTCGCCCTGAGGGTCTGTATATTTACCCCAACCCGAGTGAAGGTGTTTTCAAAATAAATATTAATTCAGATGTTGATGAACCATCTAACCTGACCATTACTGACTTATCGGGCAAAATAATGGAAGAGTTTATGGTACATACAAATGTTACCGCAGGTTTATCATTGAATTTACCGGCAGGCATGTATTTTCTGACAGTAACCACTTTACAAAGAAAGTACAACGCGAAAATTTGTATCACTCATTAATAATGAGACTACATTCTGGTAACATTGTTGTACTCTTCGTAACTTAAGGAAGAAAATAACAATAGTCTGATAGTATTCTGTATGAATTTTATTTTATGCAGATTTGAAGCATAAACAATATTATGAAATAATTTATACTTATTGTTGTATTTATTGAATTGCATAAAGGTTAATTTCATTTTTTGCGACTTATATAACCCATAAATCTCCGCCAGTTCTAAGCTTCTTTTATCGCCACCTGCACCACTTTTATGTGCTTCATGGATCCTGTATAAAGAAAGATATTCCTTTAAAGGTATAAATTTCACATTGTTTTTTTCAGCTCTTATAAACCACTCCCAGTCGAAAGTGTAATGAAATGACTCGTTTAGCTTACCATTCTTTTCCCATGCACCCCTGTTCCAGAAACTTGATGGTTGAATTATATAGTCGCATAATCCAAGGTTTAATTCTTTTTGGGCGCCTACCACATCACTCCCCCTTGCTTTTGAACTGTTTTCACGAAAATGAAGGCAGTTGCCAAATAGAATAGTAGGTTCTGTTATTTCAGTAAACATTCTGCCGATTTTAAGTAGTGTCCCCGGCAGGTACATATCATCCGAGTTGAGCCAGCAAAGTATATCGCCGGTACTTCTGGCAAACCCATCATTTATGGCAGCGCCCTGGCCATTGTCTTGTTTGCTCTGCCAATAAGCGAAATGATGTTCGTATTTCTTGATAATTGCTACACTACCATCCTTACTGCCTCCATCCATAATTATATACTCCAGGTTCGGATACTGCTGACCAATCACAGATAATATAGTTTGCTCAAGAAATTGTGCCTGGTTATAAGAAGGAGTAACAACAGTAATTTTAGGGTATAAATCAGGCATTTTGTGTTTTAGTTTTGAATCTGATCATCATTTCTGAAATGACGTTGGAATGAAACAGACTTATTAATTACTTTTGTAGTAAACAGCAAAAATAAAAACTTAATTTATAAACTTCAATTCTCAGTTAGCAACATACTATTATAAGTATAATTTGATTGAAAAATTTAATATTAAACTCTTTGATAAATGCTAAAGATCATAAAATCCCAACTCATCAAACTTTTTAGTAGTTTAGGGTATAACATACAAAAAAAGGAGATGGGCATTTTCCCTTCTATGCCCGGGAACTGGCTTGTGAAGATGAATATTAATACAATTATTGACATTGGAGCTAATGAGGGTCAATTTATTCAATCGATAAGTAGCTATTTACCAGGTAGAAAAATATTTGCCTTTGAACCTATAAAATTGTGCTTTGATCAGCTTGTTAAAAACACCAAACACTTGAATGTAATCCCGTTTAATTGTGGTTTAAGCGACCATGAAGGAACGAGTGAAATCAATATTAGCAAAAACTTCGTTAGTTCTTCTATTTTGCCGATAAACAATCTAACAACCAACCTCTATCCTGATTCAAAATATGTTGAAAAACAAACTATCTCATTAAGAAGACTGGATGATGTTATGGTGGGAACAGAGTTTTCGAATAATGCTTTATTGAAAATAGACGTTCAGGGATATGAAGAAAAAGTGCTTTCAGGCAGCATTCAAACACTAAAGAGAATTTCAGTAACAATAATTGAATTTTCATACCAACCATTATATGAAAACCAGTGGTTGTTTGATGAAACCTACGAATTCTTTAAAAAAAATGGATTCATATTTGCCGGAGTAGCAGATCAGATCCTTTCTAAAAACAATGGCATTCCACTATATGGCGATGCTATTTTCATTAGAAAAGACTTATTGGATTTGGTTTACAAATAATAATTTTGATTTTTTGAAAATGAATAGAATTTCTGTTATAAGTATTTGTTTCAATAATCTTACGGAGCTTAAAAGTACTTGCGATTCAATAGATGCACAAACCTTAAAACCCTATGAGCATATTATCATTGACGGTTCAACTAATACCGAAATAAAAAATTATCTGGAATCTTCATCACAACCTTCCTTCCGAAAATGGATTTGTGAACGGGATAACGGCATATCTGATGCATTTAACAAGGGTATCCGGAAATCTACCGGAGATATTGTTTACCTTCTTAACTCAGGAGATAAAATGTATGACAATTCGGTACTTGAAAAAGTAACAACTATATTTGATAAAGACCCGTCAGTCATGTGGTGTCATGGTAAGTTGAGCACTTTTAGGGGGGGGCTTTGGGTGGTTATAGGCAAGCCTTTTGAAAAGGATAAACTTTACCGCGGCATGAGAGGCACACTTCACCCCACTATGTACGTCCGGAAAGAATTGTATGAAAAATATGGCCTATTTGATGCAAATCTGAAAATGGCCATGGATTACGATTTCCTTTGCCGGATTGCTGATGAAAAATTTGTCTTTATTGATTATCCTGTGGCCACCTTCGATCCCTCAGGTATTACCAGCAATAAGTATTTAGAGTCAAAAAAAGAAGCCGAAGCGCAATACCGGAAATATTTTGGCTGGTCGCTCAAACAATCATTATGGGGAATGCGGTTAGCCTTATTACATATTCTTCTGCAAAGCAGTTTGGGGAAGTTTCTTTACCGGATGAAAGTTAAAATGGGTAAAGAAAATGCCTGATTTACTTAAACCGCTGCTATCTCTTCCAGAAAAAAACCATAAGCCTTCGCCAGGCCTTCCTCAAGCGATGTCTTATGTTTCCACCCAAGACCATGTATCCTGCCACTATCCATTAGTTTGCGTGGGGTTCCATCGGGTTTTGTTGTATCAAATTGAATATTCCCGGTAAAACCGACAGCATCTCTAACCAGGTATGCCAATTCCTTAATAGTTACTTCGGCTCCGGTACCTACATTTATAAATGACCGGTCATTATACTCATTCATTAAAAAGAAACAAGCATCGGCCAGGTCATCTACAAACATGAACTCACGTAAGGGTGAACCTGTACCCCAGATCTCTGTAACCTTACTTCCGTTGACTTTTGCCTCATGAAATTTCCTGATCAATGCAGGAATCACATGGGAGTTTTGCAAATGATAATTATCCCCTTTGCCATACAAATTTGTAGGCATAGCTGATATGAAATTGCACCCAAATTGATCCCGGTATGCCTCACAAAGCTTTATGCCAGCTATTTTTGCTATTGCATAAGGTTCATTTGTAGGTTCCAGTAACCCAGTGAGCAGGTATTCCTCTTTTAATGGCTGAGGGGCCATTTTAGGATATATACAAGAGCTGCCTAAAAATAACATTTTTGTTATCTTATTGACATAGGCAGCATGAATAATGTTTGCCTCAATAACCAGGTTATCAAATAGAAACTCAGCCCGGTAGGTATTATTTGCCAATATCCCTCCCACCTTCGCGGCTGCTACAAAAACATAGTCGAATTGTTCGCTTGCAAAAAAATCATTTACCGCTGCCTGGTTTCGCAGGTCCAGTTCTTTTGAGGTGCGGGTAACAATGTTATTATAACCCTCATTTAGTAGCTTTCTTACTATAGCTGCGCCCACCATTCCCTTGTGCCCTGCAACGAATATTTTACCATTTAGTTCCATTATTCGTATTGATTCAACGTTCTGTAACCCGATTCTTTCAATAACACTTCTTTTCTAAAGAGTTCCAGATCGGCATCTATCATTTCCTTTGCCAATTGGTCCAATGTATACTTAGGTATCCATCCCAGTTTTTCTTTTGCTTTTGTTGCATCGCCCAGAAGCAGGTCAACTTCAGTTGGTCTGAAATATCTCTTATCCACCTCTATAACCACATCCCCGACATTTACCTTGCATTCAGGATTCAATATACTGGAAACTGTGCCTTTTTCATCTTCGCCGCTACCATTAAATTCCAATACCACACCAGCATGGGCAAACGCCAGTACCACAAAATCACGTACTGAGGTGGTAACACCGGTAGCTATAACAAAATCTTCCGGCACTGATTGCTGTAACATAAGCCACATAGCTTCTACATAATCTTTTGCATGCCCCCAATCTCTTTTTGCACTAAGGTTGCCCAGGTACAATTTCCTTTTCAGGCCCAGTACGATTTCTGCTATTCCCCTCGTTATTTTCCTTGTTACGAATGTTTCACCACGCAACGGACTCTCATGGTTGAAAAGGATGCCATTGCAGGCATACATTCCGTAGGCTTCCCTGTAATTTACCGTTATCCAAAAACCATATAATTTGGCGACCCCATACGGAGAACGGGGATAAAATGGTGTTGTTTCATTTTGCGGTATTGCCTGCACTTTACCATATAGCTCAGAGGTTGAGGCCTGGTAAATTCTTGTCTTTTTCTCAAGGCCCAGTATTCTTATGGCTTCCAGTATCCTTAAGGTACCTGTAGCATCAGTATTAGCTACATATTCCGGCTCCTCAAAGCTTACCTGTACATGGCTCATTGCACCGAGATTGTAAACTTCATCAGGCTGTACTTCCTGTATAATACGGATAATATTGGTAGAGTCTGTCAGATCACCGTAATGCAGCTTAAACCTTATGTTTTTTTCATGAGGGTCTTTATACAAATGGTCAATTCTCCCAGTGTTTATAAGGGATGTGCGACGTTTTATGCCATGTACTTCATAACCTTTTCCAAGCAGTAACTCCGCAAGATATGCGCCATCCTGTCCGGTAATTCCTGTTATCAGGGCTTTCTTCATTCGGATTTTTTGTTGCAAATATAATCTTTTAGCAACTCAAGATAATTATTGAATACAATTCCTGTGGTTTATTGTTCTTTGCTACCGCTCAATTTTCCAAGTAGTCTATTATGACAGAAAATTGTATTTATATGCGTATCTGCATAAATAAAGTATCCTTGAGATAATAAGAAATCAATGAGACCAGTTGTTTTAATTAAAGCGCTTGAAACACTGAAATTAACAGTTTCCACACATATTAATAATGGAGCATGTTTATCAAAGTTAAGGGTACGTAATATATTTTCATCAAGGCCTTCTACATCTAAAGATAAGACTGTAGGCGGTGAAGTAAAATGTTCACTTATTACCTCATTAATATTTTTTAAGGGAAGTTTAATAATTTTTTGAATCGGGATTCCTTCTTTCTCAGTGCTGATTGCTGTTTCTTTTGAAAAAGTGTTATATACTCCATTAATTCCTTCAAACATATAATAATCAACCTCAATTTCATTATTGATTCCAATTCCAAAATTCAAAACTTTATCCCTGGGTCTTTTGTTTTTTAGTTTATTACATAAATGTAAATTTGGTTCTACAAGCACTCCGCAATAGCCTCTTAAATACAAGTTGTAGGTATTATTTATTCTTACCGGCTCATTGGCACCTATATCCAAATATGTTATATTTTCTACTTCAAACCTATCAAGTATACTTGTCAGAAGAATATCCTCACCAAATTGAGAAAAACTCACCTTTCCATAACCTCTCATCACCAACAGACAGGATTTAAATTTCCTAAATATTCTTTTTAATCTCAATGTCATGAAACCTTCTCTTTTAAAAATATTAGCAAAAGTATAAAAATTCTAATGGCTTCGAGACATTGTGATTTTACTTTAAAAATTACCTTTGCGAATATGGGTATTGTCTTCAGGCAATCTGCTAAAACTTCTATTGTGGTGATATTTGGTGCGGTAATGGGCGCAGTTATCATCTGGCTTTCAACAAAATACCTCCCAGACAAACACCAGTTCGGCTTCGTTCAAACCCTTACAACCTATGCCGTTACATTATCACAAATACTGCTGCTGGGGGTGAATTACACACTTGCAGTTTACATCCACCGGTATGCAAACAATGAACAAAAAAGAAAATTGTTGCTGACTTTATGTTTTATTGTGCCTGGCATCCTTACTGTAGTTACCTCTTTTTTTTTATTTTGTTTTCCATAACTGGATATTGCATCACTTCCAGCCCGACGATATGCACCTGATGAAGGAATTCTTTGGTTGGCTCCCATTCTATGCACTGCTTTTTCTTTACCAGATCATACTGGAACAATACCTCGGTTCACAAATGAAGGTGGCTCTCGCTGCTTTTATGCGCGAGATAGTTCTGAGGGTTATTAATATCATACTCATTCTATTATTCGCATTTCAATACATAAACTTTCACTCCTTTGTAATATATACAGTCCTCATGTACCTGGTGCCCGTCTCTATTTTCCTGTTGATTTCCTTAAGAACAAAAGCTTTTAGTTTTTCCCTGAATCTCCGCATTTTTTCAAAGGCTGAATATATAGACATTATACGTTTTTCCTGGTATCATTTCCTGCTGAACATGGTCATTATTCTTATGGGGTGTATGGATCTGCTTTTGATCCCGTTCTATGACCATAATGGTTTTGCTGCCGTGGCAGTTTATAAGGTTGCAATTTTCCTGGTCGTTCTTATGCAACTTCCTTCCAAGGCCCTCCTGCCTGCCAGCTTCACAGTACTTGCTAAAGCATTTGCTGAAAAAGACATGGCGAAAGTCAGGGATCTTTTTGTCAGATCGTCCATTAATATCCTGATTCCAAGTTTAGGCGTCGCTATCATCCTTTGTTGTAATCTGAACAATGCAGTGGCAGTAATAAAAAACGGTTATGGCGAAATTATTCCGGTTTTCCTGATTCTTTTTATCGGCCGGTTTGTGGACATGGCCACCGGCATGAATGATCAGGTACTTTCAATTGCCAATTATTATAAATTCAATTTCTACCTTTCATTAATACTTACTTTGGTTTTGTTTTTTCTTATTCGTTTCCTTGTACCGCATTATGGTATGTTTGGTGCGGCATGGGCCTCCACCTTTACCATTGTGATTTTTAATATTGCGAAGTACACTTTTGTCCTGAAAAAACTGGGTTTACAACCCTTTTCAAAAAGCACCCTTTTAGTGCTGCTTGCAGGCTTACCAGCGCTTGCTGCCGGTTATTTTTTTCCCTATTTATTTGATTCTGCCCGCCATGTGTACGTGCATAGCTTTATAGATGCGGGTTTACGTACCCTCGTTATTGCAATTGTGTATGTATTAATGTTGCTTTTATTAAAACCCTCCAAAGACCTACGGGAATACCTGTCTCAAATAAAGAAAAACAAAAGGCTGTTTTGATCTGAATATTCAACCTCACGAATACAACCCCCCGTTAATAGAGATTACCTGTCCTGTAATATACCCTGCATTCCTCGACACCAGAAAACCCGCCAGATCCGCTACTTCTTCAGCATTACCAAAACGTTTTGCAGGTATCATGTTTATGAGTTCCTTTTCATCCAGGTCTGCTGTCATATCGGTTTTGATAAAGCCGGGGGCTATGGCGTTTACCGTTATATTCCTGCGTGCTACTTCCTGCGCCAGCGCCTTAGTAGCGCCTATCATGCCACCCTTGGCGGCTGAGTAGTTCACCTGGCCCGGCATGCCCTTCAGGCCGCTAAGCGATACCATATTGATTATGCGACCATACCTGTTAAGCGCCATAGGAGTGATCACCAGCTTGGTTACATTATACATGCCCTGCAGACTGGTATCTATCACGCTGTCCCACTGTTCGTCATTCATCATGGGCAGCAATGCATCATTGCGTATACCGGCATTATTTACCAGCACTTCTATTTTTTTCTCCTTGTTATTTTCCATCCAGCCGCCCAGCACCTGCTTCACCGCTTCCCTGTCTGCCACATTAAAGCACATAAGCTCTGCTGCCACATTCTTCTCCCGCACCAGCGCTGCCGTCTGCTCCGCAGCTTGCGTATTACCCTTGTAATTCACCAGCACCCCATAACCCATCTCGGCAAGTTTCACGCATATAGCGCGGCCTATTCCCCGCCCGCCGCCGGTCACCAGTGCATATTTATTTTGCATCACCTTTTACTGCATTTAGTTCTTTATGAAAATGCTCCGTTATATCCGTTTCCATCAGCCATGCCTTCACTTCCTGCAGTTTTTTAGACGGCGCAAAGTCTTCTTTAAAATATGGGAATAGCTTCCTGGTATTATCATACAGCCACTTACTGGCAGGCGATAGCTTCCCGCTTATCTTCCTTATGTCTATTGCCTGCATCAGCGCCACCAGTTCCACTGCCAGTACCTCGTGGGCATTCTCTATCACCCGGCTGCATATGATGGCCGCATTGCAACCCATGCTTACTATATCCTGGTTGTCGTTATTGTTGGGTATGCTGTGTATGTATAGAGAGGTGCTCAGCGCCTGGTTCTCTGCCACAGTTGACGTAGCCGGATACTGCATACCCTGCAGCCCGAAGTTCAGTCCCAGTTTACCTGCATTGGTAAAGGCCGGCAGCTTCTGGTTCAGGTGCGGATTCAGCAAAAAGTTCAGTTGCCTTTCCGCCAGCATCGAGAGCTTGGTCACCACCAGTTTCAGCTTATCCATCTCCAGCGAAACATAATCGCCGTGAAAGTTACCGCCATGAAAAATATTCTTGTTCTTATGGTCAACAACAGGGTTGTCGTTTACCGAGTTCAGTTCATTTTCTATCACATCCTGCGCCTGCTGCACCGAATCCAGTATGGGCCCCAAAATCTGCGGCACACAACGCAATGAATAATACTCCTGCACCTTGTCGTTGATCACCTCTTCAGTCACTTGCCTGTCATAAAGGTGCTCGTCACGTTTGCGTAGCAGCTTGCTTCCCGCACCAAGTTTGCGCATCCAGCCTGCTATTTTTATCTGGCCGTTATGCAGCTTCACATTATTCAGTTCCGCCGAAAACGAGTCATTGTAGGCCTCCATCATTTCGTTAATCATCAGCGACAGAAGCAGGCTCCAGAGCACCAGCCGCCTTGCCATGATCACATTGATGCCGCCTATACCCGTCATGGCCGATGTACCATTAAGTATTGAAAGCCCCTCGCGTATATGTATGTGCAGTGGTTCCAGCTTCAGCGCCTTGTACACATTTTTAGCCGGCATTATTTTCCCCTTGTAGTAAAATTCACCTTCGCCTATCATGCCCAGCGCCAGGTGCGCCAGTTGCACCAGGTCGCCACTGGCGCCTACGCCCCCATGTGTATAAACGCAGGGATAAGCCTCAGCATTGATCAGGGCTGCCAGCAATTTCACCGTATCGGGATGTATGCCGGAATAACCCAGCAGCATGGTTGTGAGCCGGGCAAGCATTAACGCCCGCGTATGACGCGGCGACATCACTTGCCCCATACCCGAACTATGGCTTCTTACCAGGTTGTATTGCAGTTGCCGCAGGTCGGCATCGTCTATCCTGTACTGCGCCATCGGTCCGAATCCCGTATTGATGCCGTAAATAAGTTTGCCTTTAGAAAACACCTTTAGAAACTCGTAGCTGCGTTTTACCACAGCAAGAGCACTGGCATCTATTGTTACCGGCTTATCATGCAATACAATTTCTCCAAAATCAGTAATATCAATTTTATGCTTCCCAACGGACACCATACCGAACTAAATAGTATTTAATTTATATAAAGGCTGTAAAGATAGAAAAAAGCAGTGCCACCTTAATATATAAATATATATTTATATTATGGATACACAATACTGATTAAATAGCTGTTCCTGGCTACAAAGTTTTTGGGTTACTTCAATATCCGTATGACTTTAATAAATCTTGCCTTGTAATTTTCATCAAGCGGGCTGATAACAACACCATAAGCCTCCCCCGAAGTAGATTGTATGAAACTGATATCACCATTATTGTTAGCCGTGATAATGCCTATATGCCCTACTTCAGGGGTCAGGGGTTTAACATCCCTTCCAGTTCTTCTATTTTCATCATTACAAAAACCTTTTTTCCATCAGGTGCATACTCCGGCTGGGAACAGGCGAATAGCTCATCAATAAGGGCCTGCTGGCCTTCGGGTTGCATGATGGCGTGTTTGTTTCTGGACAGGCGGCGGGCCATGTGGGCGAGAAGCAGCTCGGTACGCATATTAGTGCCATCGGGCGACTCGTTTTTCAGGTGTTCTACAACTTCATCGAGCACATATTTTTCCTCTCCTGAAGGTAGGCCGGCCGGGATTCCCTGAACCACAAAAGTATTCTGCCCGAACGGGGCAATATCAAAACCTATCCTTGCCAGGTCTGCAAGGACTTCATTCAGTAATAAAGCATCAGGTGGTGACAACTCATAAGATGTGGGAAATAAAACCTGCTGGGATGCGGAATTTTGTCCATTCCATTCTTCCAGCAGCCGCTCGAACCAGATGCGCTCCTGTGCGCGGCGGATGTGTATGAGTAAAATTCCTGATTTAACGGTAGTTGCCAATAGTGTGCCGTGTATGAGCATTATATTATTGGATCCTTTGCCTTGTGTTTCAGAGCCTGTATCAAGGAAGCCTTGTGAAGGCAGGGTACCATAGTCTCCGCCGCCATTTGCAGATTGAGACGGATCTGAATCGGATTTAATTGGTGTCTGAGCTATTTCATACAGGTCTTTCCAGCGCTTCAGGCTGTCATTGCGTTCTATAAAATGGGCCTGGTTCTTATCTGTGAAAGTATTATAGAGGTAGCCTTTCTGGGTTTCTTCCTTTTGCCTGTTGGTATAAGGTAACTGAACTGAAGGTAACTGTTGTATTTCGGGGTTAAGGGTGAAATCGAGGGAGGGGGCTATGTTATATCGTGACAGGGAGTGTTTAACGGCTGCTTTCAGATAATAATACATCATACCGTCATCTTCAAATTTTACCTCCTGCTTGGTGGGGTGTACGTTTACATCCACTCTTTTCGGGTCTATTTCAAGAAACAGTACATAAAAAGGATAGGACTCTTTTTCGATCAGGCTATCATAGGCTTGTGTTACTGCGTGATTGAGATATGGATTGCGGATGAAGCGGTTATTTATGAAAAAGAACTGCATACCACGGGTGCGGGTGGCAGATTCAGGTTTGCCGATAAACCCGTGTATGGTTACCATATCGGTCTTTTCTTCTACAGGTACCAGGTTTTTTTCATAAGCATTCCCCAGTAACCCAACTATCCTGGATTTTAAATTACCAGGTTCCAGGTGAAACTGTTCGGTGCCGTTATTCCACATCCGGAAGCCAATAGCGGGGTTAGCCAGGGCTACGCGTGTAAACTCATCCAGAATATGGCGAAGCTCGGTAGTGGCGCTTTTCAGGAAATGCCTTCTGGCCGGAACATTATAAAAAAGGTTCTTAATACTGATATTCGTACCCGGATTTACCGCGCAAGGCTCCTGGAGTTTTACTTCAGTACCTTCTATCATTATCCGGCTGCCGGCCTCGCTGGCAGCCTGCCGGGTTCTCATTTCCACCTGGGTTACAGCGGCTATTGAGGCAAGCGCTTCTCCACGGAAACCCATGGTGCGGATAGTAAACAGGTCTTCAATACTTTTTATTTTTGAGGTTGCATGGCGTTCAAAACTCATACGGGCATCGGTAGGGCTCATGCCTTTCCCGTTATCAATCACCTGTACCAGTTCTTTGCCGGCATCTTTGATTACCAGTTGTATTTCAGTAGCGCCTGCATCAACCGCATTCTCCAGTAATTCTTTTACAGCCGAGGCCGGGCGCTGTATAACCTCCCCTGCAGCAATCTGGTTAGCGATATGGTCTGATAATAGTTGAATTACATCCGGCACGTGCGATTCTGATTTTTTGTAAAGATAGCTAGTTAGGGGTTTGTTTGAAAACCTAACACCCGATTCAAGATATTCAGTAATAATTTATATCAATGGTTGGTACATAAACAGCAATATTTCTATGTATATTGCATACCCAATAATATCTAATATTATTGTTTGCGCTATTTTAAAAGAAATCAAAATTTTAGAATTAAACTATTTACAGATGAAAAATGTAAGTTTACTTATATGCAGTGCCCTGTTAGTTTTCGGGTTTTTGAACAAATCGCATGCCCAAACAGAAATCATTACCACTTATGCTGGCACAGGCACAGCTTCTTACACAGGTGATGGTGGACAATGCGCTACCGCCACCTTGTCTGGTCCGGCTATGCTCAACACAGATGGCTCGGGTAATATATATATATGCGACAATTCAAATAACCGTGTACGCAAAATAAATCCCACTACCGGTGTTATTTCTTTAGTTGCGGGGGACGGAACAACCGGTACCGGTGGTGATGGCAGCGCGGCTACCGCCGCAGGAGTCCAGTTTGGTGCAGGTGGATTTGGTGGTCCGGGTGTTGCAGGGGTTGCAGTTGATGCATCAGGAAATGTTTATATCAGCGATGGCACGAATAACAAAATAAGAAAGGTAGATGGAGTAACCGGAATCATTTCTACTTATGCAGGTACCGGTACTGCCGGAGCTTTGGGTGATGGAGCTGCAGCTTCGGCCGCTCAATTGAATCAGCCAAGAGGACTGGCTATTGATGGTTCGGGAAATTTGTATATAGCTGACGCCACTAATAATAAGGTCAGGAAAATAGTTTTGTCCACAGGTATCATTACAACAGTAGCAGGTACAGGCACTGCCGGCGCTACCGGCGATGGCGCCGCGGCAACATTAGCATTATTAAGCAGCCCGAGAGGCGTATGCACAGATGCCGCCGGTAATATTTACATTGCTGACAGGAGTAATAATAAAGTTAGAATGGTTACCCTTAGTACAGGATTCATTTCTACTTATGCAGGCAGCGGAACCGGAGGTTTTGCAGGTGACGGAGGGGCTGCCGCTACTGCACAGATAAACAGGCCTGTGGATGTAAAAATGGATGCATCAGGTGATCTATTTATAGCAGATAACAGTAACGCCCGTGTCAGGATGGTTAACGGTGCCGGCAATATTTCTACTGTTGCCGGGGCTGGTGGTTTTGGCGGTTTTGCCGGCGACGGCGGCCCGGCGACGGCAGCTGCAGTCAGAGTGGGGCCAGCATCCATGGTATTGATTGACGTCAACCATTTTTTCATTTCCGACCAGAATAATAATCGTATCCGGTATGTAAAACCAAATAGTAAACCCTACTTTTTTACAGGCAGCTCGCCACTGTCGCTCGTAGTATGTGAAAATACAATTGGGGATAGTTTGAATGCATTGCTTGCTGTAATGGATTCCGACAAGCTGCAAACTCTTACCTGGAGTGTGGTTACAACTGCTTCACATGGTACATTGGGTGGCGCTACAACTGCTGCCACAACCGGGCTGACTGTTACACCACACGGCCTTTATTATACTCCTACTGTTGGTTACAGCGGCACAGATAATTTTGTAATAAAAGTTAAGGATGGATATGATTCTGCAATAACCACGGTTAATGTAACTGTAAACCCACTGCCGGTTGTGGCAGCTTTGGCAGGCCCCAATACGGTATGCGTTGGGTCGAATATTACTTTAACTGATGCTACCGGCGGAGGCGCCTGGACCACGGTCTTAGGCAATGCATCAGTTGTTGGAGGAACAGTTACCGGGGTTACAGCAGGTATTGATACCATAAAATATGCTGTTACCAACGCATGTGGCACAACGAAAGTTATTCAGCCGGTAACAGTAAATCCATTACCAGATGCAGGCACTATTACCGGTGCGCCATTTACAGTTTGTGTCGCAGCCTTCATTACATTAACTGATGCCGCTCCTGGTGGCACCTGGAGCGCAAGTAACGGAAATGCAACAGTAGTTGGCGGTTTTGTAACCGGAGTTTCTGTTGGCACAGACGATATTAGCTACACAGTTACAACCCCCACTTGCGGCACTGCAAATGCTATCCAGACCGTAACCATTAATACAGTACCAACTGTACCACCAATTACGGGGTTGGCAAGTGTATGTGTTGGTTCATCAGTTGTTTTGGCTGATGGAACACCGGGCGGTGCATGGAGCGCGAGTAACGGAAATGCCACAGTAGTCAGCGGAACAGTTTCAGGTGTTGTTGCTGGCACTGATGACATCAGTTATGCAGTTACCAATGGTTGTGGTACTACTACAGTTGTTCAGACTGAAACAATTAATCCGTTGCCAGTGGCCGGAGCTATTTCAGGAGCTGTCAGTGTTTGTATTGCTGGTACAATAGGCCTGAGCGAAACTGTGGGGGGTGGTGTCTGGAGTACAAGTAATGCAAACGCTACTGTTTCGGGTGGTGGTGTGGTAACAGGCGTTACGGTAGGCGCATGTGTTATCAGTTACAGTGTTACCAATGTATGCGGCACAGCTGTTGCCACTTACCCCATTACTATTATTTCGGTTCCGAGTGCAGGAACCATTTCCGGCCCGTCAGCTGTTTGCGTAGGTGCAACAATCCCATTGACAGATGGTGTGCTTGGTGGCTCATGGACTGCCAGCAATGCAAATGCGACAGTTTCGGCAGGCGGTGTTGTTACCGGTGTTACAGCAGGCACCGTAGTTATTACTTATACTATTGTAGTATCATGCGGTACAGATTTTACTACTTACCCTGTAACCGTTAATCCATTACCTAATCCGGGAACTATTACCGGTACCATGAGCGTATGTGTTGGTTCTACAACTACTTTAGCTGATGCAGTATCCGGTGGCACATGGTCAAGCGGAACTCCGGCTATTGGCACTATTGCCGGAGGCGTTGTTGCGGGTATCGCAGCAGGCGTTGCAACCATCTCTTACAGTGTAACAAATGGTTGCGGCACATTACCGGCAATTGCCAATGTTACTGTGAACCCTATAGTTATTCCTTCAGTTACATTTACGGCTACTCCGGGTTTTAACACTTGTCCCGGTACTTCAGTTACTTATACTGCACTACCTGTTAATGGAGGTAGTACACCTGTATATGAGTGGCGCGTGAACGGCACTGTAATTGGCGGCGGCGCATCCGTAATTCATACTCCGTTAAACGGCGATGTATTTATTTGTAAAATGACCAGCAATGCAGCATGTGCTGTTCCGTCCATTGTACACGATACCGTAAGGGTGGTTGTTAACCCGACTTTAACCCCTGCTGTAAACATCAGCACCGGCGCTTATGGGGATACAGTATGCTTAGGAACAATGACTACGTATAGTGCAACGCCTGTGAATGGCGGCACTACCCCTTCGTATCAATGGTATATTAACGGCACCCCGGCAGGTGGTGGTAATCCTTATTCTTATATACCGTCGAACGGAGATCATATTACCTGTGCATTAACCAGCAGTTATGTATGCCCCTCTCCGGCAACAGTTATGAGTAATACCGTGACCATGAAGGTGGATATTACTGAAGTACCTGCTGTTACCATTACGGTAAGCCCAGGCAACAGCGTTTGTGTTGGCACTCCTGTTACCTTCACCGCGCATCCTTTGTATGGTGGCGTACCACCGTTCTTCAGATGGACTCAGAACGGCATAAATGTGGCTACGGGGGTTAATTATATTTACCTGCCTTCGAATGGAGACAATGTTTATTGTATGATGGCCAGCAGCGCATCCTGCCGCACATTGGATTCGGTATTCAGTAATCATATTCACATGACTGCAATTACTCCTTCAGTAATTTCGGTAACGATACATGCTACTGCAACTAATATTTCTGTAGGCATGGCAGACACCCTGACAGCGGTTGTAACAGGCGCTGCGCTGTTTCCAACCTATCAGTGGTATAAAAACGGTACTGCAATACCAGGTGCAATTAACAGTACCTATGTCGTGACAGGAACAGTAACCGGTACAGCATTGATTAACTGTGTAGTTGGCAGCGGCGACGCATGCAATACTTCTGCCGTAAGCAATATTCTTTCACTTACATTTGATAATGTGGGTGTACAGCAGGTTTCATCAGTAAACTCTGATTTGAAACTGCTTCCTAATCCTAATAAAGGAATATTTACAATGAACTTGTTGTCAGCTAATGACGAACAGGTGCACGTGGTGATCACCAATATTTTAGGAGAAAAAGTAAAGGAATTTACAACTTCTGCAAATATTGATACTGAAATTAATCTTGTGCATGCAGCAGGAATTTATTTTCTGAATGCAACTACCGGACATAACCGGTATACTGCCAAAGTGATTGTGGAATAAAGAGATTAAGTAAAGTGATACAGGCACATAGGTTTATTCCTGTGTGCCTGTTTTACAATTATGCAATGTGTAAATTTTATGAAGCCGCACTATTTTATATTTATTTGCCTTTCCCTGTTCCCGGGATTCCTTCGCGGCCAGGAAATGGTATATGTAAATACCGGCAACCTTGTGTTGCGCGACAGGCCGGAAAGAGTCTATAATGTTTTAGCGGTATTACGTCCAACTTGCCCGTTAACGATTGACCACACCGATGTAGGGTATAAAAATAACCGACTGGTGAATGAACGCTTCTACCAGGTATCATTCAGGTATAAAGATAACAAGGACATAAACCACTATGTGCATGGATGGGTGGAAAAGAAATACATGGTGACGGCATTGGCGCGGGTAAATTATCCGGGGGCCGATAAAAGTCCTGGCAGGGATATAACAGAACTGATGCTCATAACGGACCTGCCATATGACGACAAGCAATATAATGCGGCTCAATACCCACCTCCAAAATACAAAGGTGCAGAAAAGCAACCTGAACCTGTAAAGAGCGTCTATCACAAAGGGCCGCGCGGGGGGTGTTATTATAAAAACGCCAAAGGAAAGAAAGTATATGTGGACAAAAGTCTGTGTAAATAGAAATGCCTAATTTAGCTCCATGAATCTTTCTGCTCCGAAACAAATAGCCAACTATATAGCCGGTGTACTCCAGCCGCCGCTCAGTGGTAAATACATGGATAATGTCAATCCTGCCACCGGTGAGGTATATAGCCAGACCCCTGACAGTGATATTAAGGATGTGGAAGAAGCGGTGGGTGCGGCAAAAGCTGCCTTCCCCTTGTGGAGTACAACAACGGCTGAAGAGCGTTTTAAGATACTGAACAAAATAGCCCGGCTTATTGATGATAACCTCGATGCCCTTGCGCTTGCCGAAACCAATGACAACGGCAAGCCGCTATGGTTGAGCAAGCGTGTGGATATACCCAGGGCTTCAAGCAATTTCCGGTTCTTTGCGACGGGTATTATGCACTTCAGCACAGAGAGCCATAATATGGAGGACAAGGCTATCAACTATACGCTGCGTAATCCGATAGGTATAGTGGGCTGCATATCTCCATGGAACCTGCCTTTGTACCTGTTTACCTGGAAGATAGCACCTGCACTTGCAGCAGGCAATTGCGTGATAGCCAAACCAAGTGAAGTAACACCTATGACGGCCTACCTGTTGAGCATCCTATGCAGCAAGGCAGGCCTGCCATCAGGGGTTCTTAATATTTTGCATGGAACCGGGCCGGGCTGCGGCTCAGCCATAGTAGCACATCCCGATATCAAAGCGATCTCATTTACAGGCAGTACGCGTGCAGGCAAAGACATTGCGGCTACAGCGGCGCCTATGTTCAAGAAAATTTCGCTGGAGCTTGGGGGTAAGAATCCAAATATAATATTTGCAGATTGCGACTGGGACAAAATGATGCGCACTACATTGCAGTCATCATTCAGCAACCAGGGGCAGATATGCCTGTGCGGCAGCAGGGTGCTGGTAGAAGAAAGTATTTATGAGAAATTCAAACACGAATTTATAGCCCGTGTAAAAAAACTTGCCGTTGGCGACCCGCTGGATGATAACAGCAGGCAGGGTGCGGTGGTAAGCAAAATGCATTTTGAAAAAGTGCTTGGCTGCATAGACCTTGCAAAACAGGAAGGCGGGAAAATTCTTACCGGTGGCAAAGTGGTAAAACTTACCGGGCGTTGTGAAAACGGGCTGTTCATTGAACCTACCGTTATAGAAGGCCTTGGGCCGCACTGCCGTACAAACATGGAAGAGATATTCGGACCGGTGGTAACCATTCAATCTTTTAAAACAGAAGACGAAGCCCTGCAACTCGCCAACACCAGCGACTATGGCTTATCAGCCACCATCTGGACACAAGATGTGAGCCGCGCTAACCGTGTGGCAGCAAAAGTACACAGTGGCATAATATGGGTGAATTGCTGGCTGCTGCGCGACCTGCGTACACCATTCGGCGGATTTAAGAACAGTGGTGTGGGCCGGGAGGGCGGCTGGGATGCGCTTAGGTTTTTTACCGAGCCGAAGAATGTGTGTATTGAGTTGTAAGCTTACCAAGTTTACGTTGATAAGAAATTGTTTGATGAATACAGGGATCAAGCCCTCCCATTTTCACATTACCGAATCAGCGCTATTTATTACTTTTAGGTAATTAATAGCAGATTTTTGTTGTCTTATATAGAAAGGTATGCTGGTAAAAGTATTTGGAAGCGCAGTATATGGTGTGGATGCTATAACTATCACTATTGAGGTGGACACGCCTGGCGGACCACTGGGTTATTTCATTGTGGGCCTGCCGGATAATGCCGTGAAAGAAAGTACCGAAAGGGTACTATCTGCAATAATGAATTCGGGCTACCACAGGCCAAGAGCAAAGATGGTGGTAAACATGGCGCCGGCAGATATAAAAAAAGCCGGGGCTGCATATGACCTGCCTATTGCCATAGGTTTCCTGGGCGCTACCGAGCAGTTGCGCCTGGAAAACCTGCATGAGTATGTGATAATGGGTGAACTTTCGCTGGATGGCTCGGTGAGGCCGATAAAAGGTGCGCTGCCAATAGCTATCCAAACACGTGCCGAAAAATTCAAAGGACTCATAGTACCCAAAGAAAACGCGCGGGAGGCGGCCCTCGTTAATAACCTGGATGTTTATGGGGTTGAGCATATAAAAGAGGTAATAGACTTCTTCAATGGCAACAGCGATTTGAAACCATTGAAAGTAAATACCAGGGAAGAATTTTATGACGCCCAAAGTGTTTTTGAGATAGATTTTAATGACGTAAAAGGACAGGAAAATGTAAAGCGGGCACTGGAAATAGCAGCAGCAGGCGGACACAATGCCATACTCATAGGTCCGCCGGGCGCAGGTAAGACCATGCTGGCAAAACGTCTGCCCACTATTCTTCCTCCTCTGTCTATATATGAAGCCCTTGAAACAACCAAGATACACTCGGTGGCCGGTAAGCTGCCTTCCAATACTTCGCTGGTATCAAAGCGGCCATTCCGCTCACCCCATCATACCGTGAGTGATTTTGCTGTAAAGTTGTTTCAGTACTGATTATCAATTAATTATAAAATCATAGGTTACTGTAAAGTTGTTTCATTACATTTTAACATATATGTTAGTGGTTTTTGGTTTAATTTTGTACCGTCTTAAAACCGACACTAATTATGCTAACAACAAATCAAAGCCGTTTGACGGTAACCAAAGTAGAAGATGCTGGAAACGACACCAGCACCCCTCATGCCACAAAGAACAACATTCTCGCAGGTGGTGAAAGAAAGAAAGTTGATTTCCGTCATTTACCAAAGACCTTCCGCCGTGTTTTTCGTGAAAAAAGAGCAGAAATGAAATTAGGTGTCATCAATAACTTTGGCAATGTACTGTCCCAGGATATTGTAACGGTTGACGGTTTAGAAAATTCAGTTGAAGTAGATGAGAATGCTATTATTTCATCGGCAATAGTTGGACGAATTGTTCTTAAAAAAAATGGCAATGGTCTTGATTTACGATACTTAAAAAAAGATTTTAGAACAAAATACCACCAGATTGAAGGAGATGCTCTTGCTGAAATGGAAAGGCAAATCAATGAAAGAGTTACAAACCTTCAAACAATTACGACTGATGATTTTATGGAGATACTTACTATGGCTAATATAAATCCATTTGCGAATAAGTTTGTTAATAATAATGAACCACAGCAAACAAATAATGCTGACGAATTTGAAATATTCATGAAAGGAAATTCAGGTGAGGTCAAAGCCGGATAAACAAATTTTACAAAACTATGATGCCCCTGATTTTAAAAATCAGGGGCATTTTTTTTAAAAAGTCAAAAAGGGAGTTTAGAAATGTAATATATACTTGACCAGTTTATCCAAACTGGTTATAAAAATAAACTTAAAAAAATGAGTAAAAAATATCTTGAAACATCGTTTACCACTTTTGTTAAACTCAAACTAAATGAAACCATTAAGAGTAAAGAGATAGCGAAGCAAAAAGAAATTACAAATGGGAAAGAAAACGAGGACGAACCAGACGAAGAAAACGATTTAAAGAAAGATAAAAAGGCACCAAAGGTTGGTAGGGATGAATATGTATGTGAACTACAAAGGGAGTTTGATAAATTATGGGATGAATATGATAGTCTATACGGAGTAT
>CAIMDZ010000208.1 GCA_903839875.1 uncultured Bacteroidota bacterium | reverse complement strand
TAATGTCCCTTTTAGAACAATCCGGTCATAGCAACTTAGCACACCGGATATATTATCTTTGTAGCGATCGGTAAGCAGTTCCAACTTTTTGCTATAAAATTAGCAATTTTCCTTTTTGGTTCTGGCTTGTCCAGGTTAGGGGTTTGGGGTTTTTAATACTCCGTCCCCTTATAAAAAACCTTGAAGATGCCTTGCCCTATCTGGTAGGTAATCACATCATAGTTCAGCGACCAGTTCGAGAGCTCTGCATTGGTCACATCATAGGTTTCCCCTTCAGTGAATAACCGCAGTGTATTGGCCGTGTTGATGTAAGCTACAGAGTTGTATTGTATGGTATAGTTGGCCGGGTAGTAGGGCTCCATTTCCGTGATTTCACCTTTGTAGAATATTTTGAACATACCACCGGGGTCTTTATAGGCAACTATATTATCACCCACCTGGTAAGTTGGATTCATAAAACCAATAGTGCGCAAACTATCAGAATAGAAAACCTTGAAGTAACCATCACCCGATACAAATGCAACAAGGTTATCGCCCACCTTATACGACGTTGGCGGATAATCATCAATCACAAAGGTCTGTCCGCTGTGGAATATTTTAAATTTACGGTCGGCGTCCACATAGGCAACCGTATTCCTGCCTGCATCAAAACTGTTTACAGGGTAATCCTCCTGAGCTATCAGAGTTCCACGGTAAAATATTTTGAACAGGCTGGCGAAATTGTCGAACGCGATAATATTATCTGAAACCTTGAGACGGCTTAGTGTACTATCGGGCAGGTAAGATTCTACCGGGTAGGTGTTCCCGTTGTAGTAAGCCCTGTATTCGCCTTTATAGCTATCCAGGAAGAGCACCAGGCTGTCGGCAACAAAGAACTGGTCGCATACACCGGCCAGGTTTTTTTGTACGCCCCTGTCAAAAACATTAAGGGATTTCGCGTTAAGGTAAGCTACCAGGTTATCGGTAACGTAAAAAGCATTGGTAAAGCCAATATTCACAGGCCTTACGCTGCCATTATAGTAAATTTTGAAAGAGCGCGAGTTATCCAGATAAGGTATACATGTTCTGCCGATTTTGATAGAGGTCGGGGCCATGTAATCTACCTTGTGAATATACCCCTTGTCCCATACCATTAACTGGTTCTGGATATCAACGAACGATGATAAAGGTTGCGCTGAAATATTTACAACGCAAACAAAAGAAATAACCAGGCTCAGGATTATTGAACGCATACTTCGGTATTTTGTGTGTAATATAATAAATATTCAATAAAAAAGCCAGCCTGAGAACAGGCCAGCCCCTATAAACCCTATCACTATGAAAACTGACACGAAGTTATACACTCCGATATTATTTCCCAAATTTTTCCCCCCATTTCTGCCAAATAAAAAAGCCAGCCTGAGAACAGGCCAGCCCCTATAAACCCTATCACCATGAAAACCTCTTTATGCTAAAGTTGCTAAAGTCTTATTAATAATGCTATTGCAAAGATACATCTCCTTTTATCTATAAACAAAATTTTCAAACAGTTTTTACATCCTAATAACAAAAAATCATTAAATTTTGATAATCATTCAGTTAATAAGTGTAATATGTATCCTTTATTTCTTCTTTTTTGGCGAAAACATAGCCAGCATTCTCCTGCCTTCCATTTTTGGCATTGATTCCAAAACTCCGTATTCAGCCATACGCTCGGCAAATTTTAAGAGTAAGAGTTCTCCCCGCTCCTGGAACATGATTGCCCGTCCCTTGAACTGGACATAGCATTTTACCTTGTTGCCATCCTGGAGAAATTTTTCGGCATGTTTGGCTTTAAAATCAAAATCATGATCGTCCGTATTTGGTGTAAAACGTATCTCCTTTACCTCGGATTGCTTTGCTTTTGCCTTTTGTTCCTTTTCCTTTTTCTTTTTTTCGTACAGGAACTTTTTGTAGTCAATAATACGGCAAACCGGAGGAACTGCATTGGGTGATATTTCCACCAGGTCCACTTCTTTGGCTATTGACATTTTTATTGCTTCAGCCAGCGGATATATGCCGGGTTCAACGTCGTCGCCTATTACGCGCACTTCAGGTGCAGTGATCTCGTTATTCAGCCTATGCTCGTTCTGAGGTACTCTCGGCTTGAAAAATGGTTTACCTTTTGGTCTTTTCTGCATTAATGGTTTTTAAAATTATTGGCAAAAATATAATATTTGTTTATCAATTACTCATCCAAAGGTTATTTTTTTTATACAGGGTACATTCACTTTCTCTTCCCCTTCATCTGTTCTTTTACAATCCCCTGTATTTCGGCAGCAAAATCGGCTACAGGTACAGCTCCCTTATCACCCTCGGTGTGTTTACGTACTGATACTGTTTTGTCGGTCATTTCTTTTTCACCTACTATCAGCATATACGGGGTCTTCATCAGTTCTGTGTCGCGTATTTTCCGGCCTATTTTTTCATTGCGGTCATCTACTTCAGCCCTGATATCAGCGGCTTTCAACTGCGCCATTACCTCATGTGCATACTCACTGTATTTGTCGCCGATGGGTAATATTTTCACCTGCAGCGGCGCCAGCCATAACGGGAAGTTGCCTGCACAGTTTTCAATAAGCACCGCTATAAATCTTTCCATGGAGCCAAACGGTGCGCGGTGTATCATCACCGGGCGTTTGCGGGTATTGTCGCTGTCTACATATTCCAGTTCAAAGCGCTCGGGCAGATTATAATCCACCTGTATGGTACCCAGTTGCCATTTACGGCCTATAGCATCACGAACCATAAAGTCGAGCTTGGGGCCGTAGAATGCTGCCTCGCCATATTCTACCACTGTTTTCAGGCCTTTCTCAGCCGTAGCGTCAATAATTGCCTGTTCTGCTATCAGCCAGTTTTCTTCGCTGCCTATATACTTGCTCCTGTCCTCTTTATCACGCAATGAAACCTGTGCGGTATATTCTGTAAAGCCCAGCGATTCGAATACGAACAACACCAGGTCTATTACTTTTTTAAACTCATTATTCACCTGCTCAGGCATACAGAAAAGATGGGCATCATCCTGTGTAAAGCCGCGCACACGGGTTAGTCCGTGTAATTCACCACTTTGCTCGTAACGGTATACAGTGCCAAACTCTGCCAGACGCAGAGGCAGATCTTTGTAAGACCTTGGTGAGGATTTGTAAATTTCGCAGTGATGCGGGCAGTTCATGGGTTTAAGCATGAATTCCTCGCCTTCCTGCGGAGTGGTTATGGGCCGGAAACTATCCTTGCCATACTTTTCCCAGTGCCCTGAGGTAACATACAACTGCTTGCTGCCGATATGGGGTGTGATAACGGGCAGGTAGCCTGTTTCAATCTGCGCCTTCTGCAAAAACTGCTGCAGCCGCTCACGCAGCATAGCGCCTTTAGGCAACCATAACGGCAGGCCGCTGCCTACTTTCTCAGAGAAGGTGAACAACTCCAGTTCTTTACCCAGTTTGCGGTGATCGCGTTTTTTTGCCTCTTCAAGCAAAGCCAGGTATTCATCCAGTTCTTTTTGCGCCGGGAAAGTAACACCATAGATACGGGTGAGCATCTTGTTCTTTTCATTTCCGCGCCAGTAGGCGCCGGCAATGCTGGTAAGCTTTATAGCTTTAATTAACCCTGTATTGGGTATATGCGGGCCACGGCAGAGATCGGTAAAGTTGCCCTGGGTATAGAACGTGATACTGCCGTCAGCGAGGCCTTCCAGCAATTCCAGCTTGTATTGGTCGCCCTTTTCGGTGAAGTAGGCTATGGCTTTATCTTTCGTAACGTCTTCGCGTTTGTATACGCTGTTGGTCTTAGCCAGTTCCTTCATTTTATCCTCTATTTTCTTCAGGTCTTCATCGCTGATGGTGCGGTCTCCGAGGTCAATATCGTAATAAAATCCTGTTTCTATGGGTGGGCCGATGCCGAATTTTGTGCCGGGGTAAAATGCCTCAAGCGCCTCTGCCATCAGGTGTGCGGAAGAATGCCAGAATGTGGATTTTGCATTTTTATCATCCCATGTCAGCAACCGCAAAGATGCGTCGTTAGTGATAGGGCGTGATGAATCCCAGACTTCTCCGTTTACTTCAGCGGCGAGCACTTTGCGTGCCAGCCCTTCACTAATTGATTTGGCAATATCTGAAGCGCTCGTGCCCTGGGCATAATCTCTTACCGAGCCATCAGGTAGTGTAATGTGTATCATGTTATCTTTAAAATAGGTTGCAAATGTACGAATGTATGTGTATGTAAAAACCACCGGCAATGGCCGGTGGTTTAAATATCTGCCAAAGTATTAGCTATTTTTATATGTGATTGTATAATGCAAGGTGTCCGGCCTGATGATAGGGTTTTTGTCCAATGTATCTATTACACTTGGGTTAACGGGGTCAGGATAAGTGAATATACCCGTATGATAACCCGTGGAATCAGGATAAGTAGAGACAACCCAGAAATTGATGGTAAAATGAGTTTGGTCGAATTTTACCAGGCTGGAATTATACTGGTCGTTATACTTAAGCCCGCAAGAGTCAAAATGCAGTTTCCAGAAGGTATCCAGTACTATTAACGTACGTGTAAATCCGGGCAAAGTATCCAATACCCCGTGTAATGTATCCAATACCAGAGGTACATATGATATGGTGTCGAATACAAACGGCTGAATCTGGTAAGTTATCCCGTAAAAGAACTGGTAGCCTGAAAAGAGCGACAAACTTTGATTGTTATTGCCGAGGTACCAGTTGAAAGTAATGGAATCGGCATCCGAAGGATCGCATTTAATGGTGTTACTGAAAATTGCGCCGTCATTCCTGCCATGAAATATATAATAATCGTCCTGGCGGCAAAGCGGCAGAAAGTTCATGTAGTTGATCACGGTATCCCTGCCGTCAGGCAGCCTCATAGACACTGTACCGCTTTCAATCGTCCATCTGCCGTTTCTGAACATATCCTCGGTAGTCGGATTGATAACGGGCTTTTTATTGCATGAAGCGATAATCAGGAGTATTACCGGCAATGTTAAAATAGAGTATTTCCGCATTTATTCAATTTTAAACCATAAAGCTAATAAATATTATTGAAGCGAAAAAACGGAGGCCATTTTTTCCGGAATAATGCGGATTTGTTTAATTAATAGCTAAAAAACAGGTATCTGACAATCCCATTATTCACCAAATCTACCGGAACAGACACCTGGGTAACTAAATATTGAAAAATACCTGTTCCTTTCAATCGTTCCAGTTCAAAAGACAGGGTGGCATCAGCTTCTGTTCCGTTTGCAAAATGGCTTTCTATCAGCAGTTCCGGATGCCCTTCGGAACATTGGGATAACGGTTGTGCCGGTTCCTGACGTGTACGTGTGGTGGTGGGTGTTTGGTATCTTGCAAGGGTGTAGCCGGTATGTATTCCGGCTCTATGAGTTTGGGAGGTGGGGTGATTTTCGTTCGCTTCAACCTGTGAGGCATCATGAGACAGAATTTTAGTAATACCTTAAAATTGTTTAATTTAGCAACATGAAAAGTTTAACTGCCATTGATGAATTTGTAACGGTGGACAAAGATACTGCCGGTGGCGTACCTGTTTTCAAAGGGACAAGGGTTGCAATTCAAACACTTTTTGACCACCTTGAGGACAGTTCACTAGAAGAATTTCTGGAAGGGTTCCCATCTGTGTCCCGTGTGCAGGCAGAAGCTGTTATTGAGCATGCTGCGTCTAATCTAATATCAGAGATCGTTGCATGAAAATTCTGCTGGATGAGAATATTGATGTACGTTTCAAAAGGCTGTTCCCCGCCGATAGTCATGAGGTCTATACCGTCAGAGATATGGGGTGGAACGGAGTAAAGAACGGTACATTACTTAAATTACTTGAGGAGCACAAATTCGATTGCTGGATAATTGTTGATAAAAATTTGCCTTATCAGCAAAATGTTAATAAGCTCCCTTGCCTTATCCTTGTCCTCGATGTTTTGAGAAATACGCTGAAACATATTGCTCCGCTTATTCTCATCGTATTGGCAAGGTTGTCTGAAGTTGCTGAAAAGAAAATAATTGTTATTTCGGAGGACAATTGATTCTGACTTGCCGGGCGACATATTCTGGAGATACCGATAGCTATTGGTACCGAGCTGTTTTTTGTTTTTTTTGAAGATGGACAACGGGGATTATGCAGGTTCCCGGCGTGTACGTGTGGTGGTGAGAGTTTGGTGACCGGCTGGAGTGGAGCCGGAATGCATTCCGGCTTTACGAAATTGCGAGGTGGCGTTCGTAAGCGGACGCTTCGGTATATGAGGACCAGTGGGGGATTTCAGCTTCGGTTCCCTGATGTCGGTGGGTCTCCGCTACACACAAGGCTCTGCAATGGAAGACTCGCCGAGGACATAAATAATAGTAAGGGAAAGTGGAATGACTACCTATATCTTACTGACCAGGCTCTTCTGCAGCCAGCCGGTGACGCCGTTGGGTAATCTTACCTGCAGCCAGTCTCCTTTTTCTTCCTTTATTTTCACTACTGTGCCTTCCGGTACCTGCAGCAATGGTTTTCCGGTAAGTCCGCTTTTCATCAATGGGGCATCGCCGGCTATTATTACAGCCCCTTTATTTTGTATACTGTTTTGTGCAGAGATATAGGCAAGCGCAAGGAAACAAAGTATCAGTAAGACCAGAATACCTCTCAACTGAACAGGCGTTTGCATCTTCTTCAGTTGCTTCAGTAATAGTAATCCGATAAAAAGTAAGAAAATAACTAATGCCGTTACCGCCCACGCAGTTGCCTTTTCTGCCCCGGTGATTGCTTCCCACCATCTTACAAAGAAAATATCAGCCACCTCCGGTATGCGGTTCGCGATACGGTTTTGGGCAAGTATCATATTCTCTTTAGCCTCTTTATAATCCGGTTTAATCTTTATCGCCCGTTCATAATTAAGTACGGCAAATCCTATTTTGTTGAGCCGGTAGTAGGTGTTGCCCAGGTTGTAATATATTTCCGCGTTTAGCGGCTTCAGGCCTGCGATCTGCTCGTACCAGATGGCAGCGCTGTCATACTGTTTTTGCTGGTAGTAGCTATTGGCTTTTTGCCAGTCGGAATTATAATTACCCGTTGCATAGCATTGCAATGAAACAATAAGCGCTGCGGTTATTAAAAATAAATTCCTCATGCTTTAAACACGTCTTCTAAGTCGCTGATCACTTTAATTGCCTCCTCGTAGGTGTGGGTCATTTGCTTCGATCCTCCCGTTGCATACAAGGCTGTTTCACATTCCCATATCACATTGCCCATATTCTTCTGAATGTCTTCCGGCACTTTTCTGACCTGCAGGGCCGCAGTAGCCGTATCGCGGGATAATGAAGAGAGCGGTATGCTGAGTTTATCGCTCAGGTACAGCCAGATAGCTTTGGATATTTCTTCGTAGAAAGGATTTTTATTTTGCGCTTGCAAGTATTTTTTTGCGGTGGCCAGGCGTTGGAGCGCTATTTTATTTGCACGCCTCTTCCTCAGCAATACCGTATCTCTTGAGAGTTCTTCATCCCTGCGTTTCCAAACGGCAATACCAATGAAAGCCAGCAACGGGAATGCATACAACGACCAGTATCCTGGTGTGGTAAGTATTGGTTTGCTGTTTAACGTAAGTGCAGTAAGTGGTTGCTTTGCTATATCATGAATATCCCCCAGGGCAAGGTTGTTGCCTGTCTGCACAGGTGAATAATTTTTTCCGGCCTTTACATGCAGCTTTATTGGCTGTGTATGTTCGGTTACGTAGGCTCCTGTCTGCGGATTAAAGTACGTAAAGTTTACGGGCGGTATATCATAATCTCCCGGTGTATGGGGGGTAATTACATAGCTGATAATCTTCGAACCGCTGATGGTGCTGCTGCGCCCGGTAATGGTATCTGTTATCTGCGGGTCGTAAGTATTCAGGCCATTGGGCAGTGCAGGTTTGGGCGCCTCTATCAGTTTCAGGTTTCCGCTGCCGGTGATCGTTAAGGTAAGTGTGGCCACATCATCGGTGGTAAATTCCTGCTTATCCATTTTGCCATTGATGGTAAAATTACCAACGGCGCCTCCAAAATCAGCAGGTTTTCCCTTTTCAGGAAGGGGAGTTACTGTAATTTTTAGAGGGGTGCTTTTTATATGTACGTTCACATCCTTATAGGCAAGCGTATTGTAGTACGAGTTATTGAAAACCGGGTCGTTCATCATCAGGGTGCCTGCGCCAAAGGGGTCGAACATTTCTGATACTCTCCTTCTTACCTGCTGCACTATGCGCGCCACACCTTTAGCTTCTGCCGGATCAAGTTCCAGTGTCCTTGCTTCCTGGGGAAACAAAGCCGATTTTTTCAACAGGAATACCTGGTATTTTTTGCCGTTAATAACCTCCTCTGTCGGTTTAGCCTGTTTGGGAATGTCAAAATCCTGTGTCCAGAAACCATCAAGTGATGGCAATTTTGATATGGACATTTGCATGGGAATGTGGGAATAGAGTTTGTAATTAATGGTTATCTGCTCGCCTGCATGCACCTTGCTTTTGTCTGCTACTACTTTTATGAATAAGTCCTTTTTGATCTCTTCATCATTAATGGGCGCTTCTTGCCGGGGTGGCTGTTGTTGTCCCTGGCCTTTTTGCGGCTGGGGTTGTGGCTGTTGCATTTGCTGCGCCCTTTGCTGCTGGTATTGCTGAAAAGCCTGCTGTTGCTGTTGCTGTATGCGCTGCATCATTGCAAACATATCATCTTCCTGATCTCCGAACGGATCACGGCTTTGCTGGCGGCGCTGTTGTTGTTGCACAGATCCGGGTACAACCTGTATGGTAATTGCGTTCGACTGGTAGGAATGTCCTGCGGCATCTTTAGCGGTCACAGGAGGAATTGTAAAGGTGCCCTCATGCTTTGGCTGCAATACATAAGTCAGCGAAATGCTTTGCGAAACGACCTGCTGGTTTCCGTTAATACTGATGTTGGAACTTTGCTGCTGGTAGGGCCCTGCAACAATAGCAAAATCCGGTGAGGATGGTGGAGTGATGGATTGCAGGTTTTGTGCATCCCTGACGGTATATTGCACCTGCACCTGGTCTTTTGTACCAATTTTACCGGCACTTGCCGCGGCTACGAATACTACGTTCTGTGCCCAAATATCAGGGCAGATCCCTGCTGCCAGGAGGAATAGGATACTATAACGCCACATATCAATAATCCGATTCATTTTACGTATCCACAAAAATAGTTTTTACAAGCGTTCGGGAGGGTTAAAACTACGTTAAAAAGGTTCCTTATAGATAACCTTTAACATGACATAAAATAACCGGTTAGCGGACCGGGCGATGCGATTGTAATAAGGCGCCCTGGGGTACAACTTCTATAGAAACTGAATTGGATTGGTAGGTATGCCCGGCTGCGTCTTTGGCTGTGGCCGGTGGAATAATAAAGTTGCCCTCATGTCTTGGCTGTATGATGTAGGTAAGCGAAACGCTCTGTGAATGAGTGACCTTATGGTTTACGTTGGTGCTTTCAGATGTTTGTTGCTGGAAAGGCCCGGCAACAATAATGAAGTCTGTAGTATTGAGCGGGCTTATAGACTGCAGGTTTTGGGCATCCCGGACAATAAATTCTACCTGCACTTTTTCTTTCAGTCCGATCTTATTCTCTTTTGCTTCAGCAGTAAATATTACATTTTGTGCAATAATACTTCCACTCATCCCGGATACCGACAGGATTAATGATAGACAACGCCATAAATGGTTAAAGGGTATCATTTTATATCAACCCAAAAGTAGCAGATATGCTGATTGGACAGGGTTAATACTAAGTTAAATATTATGTTTATAGGTCACCTTTAACAGGCCTTAAGACAATAGTCTCCACATTTGCCTGTGGCGACAATGAGTAGGCGCTCCAAAGCATAGCTGCAATATCAGCGGCCTCCATTATACGTTCAGGCGCCACACCGCTGCTATACCAGGATGGCGTATAAGTGGCCCCGGGGCAAATGGCTGTAACCTTAATATTGTTTGGTTTTAATTCTTCTCTCAGGTTTTCAGAAAATCCAAGCAAAGCATATTTTGATATGCTGTAAGCCCCTCCATGAGGATAAGCTTTCAGACTTGCTACCGAGCACATATTAAATATATGGCCTCCGTTTTTACGTTTCATCACCGGCAGTATCTTTCTCGTAAGCCGGTATGCGCTGTATAAGTTGATGCCTATCATGGTTTCAAGGAGTCCTTCGGGCTCATCGGCCAGTTCGCCGGGCAGATACATGCCGGCATTATTTACCAGCAAGTCAATTTCATTGAATTCAGACAAAACAAAGTCTGCAAATGCACTTACTTCCTCTTTAATACTCAGGTCGGCATTGTATGCTATTATTGAAGCGGTGGGATATTTCTCATTCCATTCACTTACTACAGCCGCCAGTTTTTTTTTATTTCGTGCGCAAACAGCAATTGAAAAACCTTCTGCCAGCAATTTTTCTGCTATCACTTTTCCCATTCCCTGGGTGGCACCTGTTATTATTGCGTATGGCATATTAAGTCAAAGGTAAAAAAGTCAAAGGCAAAAAGTAAAAGTAAATGGTGAAATAGGTTAAATGGTGAAATAGGTTAAATGGTGAAAGGGTCAATAGGTTATAATGTGCACCGTATAAATTTGTGCTATGGTCAATAAGTGCTTTGCGAACTTAACGACGCAACGAGAGTGTAATAAAATGAGATAAAATAGCGCCTCTTTGCGTGCATCTCTTTTGCACAGATCAATGTGCGTGAAGTATAAAAGGTTAAGGAACGGGAGTTATGGCTTGGATGCCGCACTTGTATATTAAAGCGCCAGGTTTTATATTTGTAAAAAATGCTATGAAAAAAGTATTGGTGGTTATATTGTTGTCACTATCCTATTGTTCACACGCACAGTGGTTTGAGGCATCTGCAACGGGAGGGGCTGCATACTATAAAATATCGGCGGGTATTAAAAATAGCGTCTGTGGTGTATTTAATATAGGTGCCGCGCTGGTAAAGGCGAAAGGTCTTGATTTTGGCGTGCAGTTCACGGGCACTACGAAACTGACAATAGCCACTACAATCTCCCCTGGTATATTTGCTGATATTGTACTTACAAAAGGTGACGATACAAAGAATATCCTTACGGTTGGCGGCCACGGCAACTATGTGAATTACGGAAATGTAAAAATACCCGGCGCGTATTATACAAACAATGATATTGACACCGTGGCAACAAAGATTGACCATTCGCTGTCTTATGGTATCAGGCTGGGGTACAAGCGGCAACTGGCAGAGCACATTTATCTCTATGTTTTGGCAAATGTTACCTATACAGAGGTGTCAACCATTCATTATGGCGCAACACATACCAATAACTGTGCGGTGCTTACCCTGCCGGTGATGGTGGGTATTGCTGCAAGATTCTGATGTCTATTTTTACCAAAAGTTTACAATGGTCTCTAATGAAGGAAAAGTGGTAATGAACTGGAGTTCGGGCAAGGATGCGGCGCTGGCTTATCACTTGCTGTCGAAACAAGCCGGTTGTGAAGTTACACACCTGCTCACTACTTTAAGCGAGGAGCATGAGCGGGTATTCATGCACGGTATAAGGGAAAAACTGCTCGACCTACAGGCGGAAAGGATGAAATTACCCCTGATAAAAGTAAAGCTGCCTGCCAGTCCGGACGATACTATATACAAACAGGCTATGCTGAAAAACCTTTCTGCTTTGAAAGAGGAAGGAGTTAGTGTTGCGGCCTATGGGGATATTTTTTTGGAAGACCTGAGGGTCTATCGCGAGCAGCAATTGGCGCAAATTGGTATGAGCGCTTTATTCCCGTTGTGGAAAAAGGATACAAGGGAATTAGTGAGGCAGGTTGAAGAAGTAGGCATAGAAGCGATCATAGTTTGTGTGAGTGAAAAGTATCTTGGTAAAGAGTTTCTTGGGAAAAAGATCAGTGCGGAATTACTGGCACAATTACCTGCGAATGTTGATCCTTGTGGCGAGAACGGTGAGTTTCATACGTTTGTTTATAATGCGCCATTTTTTAGTTCACCAATACCAATAACAACTGGCGAAATTGTTCATAAAACCTATTCTCCAACAGGAACCGATGATATAACCTGGGATACGGGGTTTTGGTTTTTGGATGTGGATGTTTAACACAAATTGTCATATCTAATGAAAAAGTACATTTTCATACCGGAGCATTTGTTGCTAATATGGATCATATGCCTGCCAGTATTTGTATCCATGTATGTAAGCAACAGTATCCTTGATGTACAGACGCACGATAGATTCGGTATGCTGCCAACACTGCATGGAATCAATTGGATGCTGGGGATTAGTGGTAGTGTTTCCTATTTATGTCATCTTTTTTTGAGAAAGGCGAATAAGCGGCAAAGATATGTTTGCAATATTCATATTGGGCTCTCAATATTAACCAGCTTTTTGGTTGTTGCTGATTTTTATGGGAATATTCCTCTTAAGGCATATTCAGTAGAGGTGGCACATAATGCTGCGGTGAGTTATTTTTCTGTGACACACAATATTTTTCAGATGATCTTTATTGCAATCCAAATGTTGTTTGTGGGTTATTGTTGTTTGAGGCTATTCTGGCCTTACAATAAGAATAGAATTTGACCTGGCCATTGCACTTTCTGACTAAAATCATTAATACAATCCAAAATCCGCTATTACCTTTGCGCACGAAATAATCTAATCTTCAAATACTATGGATTTCCGTACAGAAAAAGACACGATGGGGGAGGTAAAAGTCCCCGTAACCGCATATTATGGCGCACAGACTCAGCGTTCTATTGACAACTTCAAAATAGCTCAGGATATTAACCGTATGCCTAAGGAGATCATCCGTGCATTTGCTTACCTCAAAAAGGCCGCTGCAATTACCAATTGCCAGTTGGGCGTTTTGCCGCAGGAAAAGTGTGATCTGATTGGTACCGTTTGCGATGAGATACTTGCAGGTAAACTCGATAACGAATTTCCCCTTGTTGTTTGGCAGACAGGTTCCGGTACCCAGTCGAATATGAACGTGAATGAGGTGGTTGCTTATCGTGCTCATGTAATAAAGGGCGGTCAACTTACCGATAAGGATAAATTCATACACCCCAACGATGATGTGAACAAATCACAATCTTCGAATGACACTTTCCCTACAGCAATGCATATTTCGGCATACAAAATGCTGGTGGATGTAACCATTCCCGGTATTAAGAAGCTCAGGGATACACTGGCAAAGAAATCAAAGGATTTCATGCACGTGGTGAAGATTGGCCGTACCCACTTTATGGATGCCACGCCACTCACTGTAGGACAGGAACTCAGTGGATATGTATCGCAACTGGATCATGGGTTACGCGCTATTAATAATACCCTGGCGCATCTCAGTGAACTGGCATTAGGCGGTACCGCAGTAGGAACCGGTATCAACACGCCCAAAGGCTATTCAGTAAAGGTTGCAGAGAATATTGCGCAACTCACCAATCTTCCTTTTATCACTGCGGAAAATAAATTCGAAAGCCTTGCTGCGCATGATGCAATCGTTGAGACTCATGGCGCCTTAAAGACAGTTGCCGTCAGCCTGATGAAGATAGCAAATGATATTCGTATGCTTAGTTCAGGTCCGCGCTCAGGTATTGGTGAGTTGCATATTCCGGATAATGAGCCGGGTTCTTCCATTATGCCGGGTAAAGTAAACCCAACTCAGTGCGAAGCCCTTACCATGATAGCCGCACAGGTGATGGGTAATGATGTTGCAATTGGTATTGGCGGGTCAATGGGGCATTTTGAATTGAATGTTTTCAAACCCGTTATGATCTATAACTTCCTGCATAGCGCCAGGCTGATAGGGGAGGGGTGTGTTTCCTTCAATGATAAATGTGCTGAAGGGTTGGAGCCAATTGAAGCGAACATAAAAAAGCATGTGGATAACTCACTGATGCTAGTAACTGCATTGAATACTAAAATAGGCTACTACAAAGCCGCTGAGATTGCGCAAACTGCGCACAAGCAAGGGAAGACCCTGAAACAGACCGCTATTGATCTTGGGTATGTAACTGCTGAACAGTTTGATGAATGGGTAGACCCTAAGGATATGGTAGGGGATATTGGTTAATAAGTTGATAGGTTGATAAGTTGATTGGTTGATTTGCGCTATTTATAATCAATTGATAGAGCTCTATGGTAGTACCTATTGCATTTTTAGCTCGCAAAGCACTTGTTTCATAAATACAATAATTTGCCCCGTTTTCAGTATTTTTACCTGACCACTGTCATAATTTTAGAAGTGAATTACTGCTATTTTGTATATTAGGTGTAAAATAAATTCAGGTATGAATAAATATACTCTTTTTTGTCTGCTTTTAACGATTAAAACATTATCCTGTTTTTCCCAGACTGCCGTAGATTTTACCGCAAACGATTGCGCCGGAAACCCTCATCATCTTTTTGCAGAACTTGATGCCGGTAAAGTAATTGTAGTATCATTTGTGATGCCATGCGGTTCTTGTATTGCCCCTTCCTTGTCTGCACAAAGCATGGTACAGGAATATGCTGTCACCAATCCAGGTACAGTATTGTTTTACATTTCCGATGATGCTGCAAATACGCCGTGTGCAACATTAAGCAGTTGGGCAACAACCAATGGAATGGGCAGCGCTCCTGATTTTTCCGATCTTACTTTCAGAGAATCGGATTATGGCGTAATAGCAATGCCCAAAATTGTAGTTTTGGGAGGCGCTAACCACCATGTTTTTTTTAACCATAATGGCGGCAGCCTTGATACTACCTTATTGAAAAATGCTATCAATTCTGCCCTGGCAACAACCGCTGTTCCGCAAATCAACAATGCAGGATTCAACCTTTCTTTGTTTCCTAACCCTGCAAAAGATCAAATATCCTTAAGCTATTCTTTGCCTCAATCCTTAGATGTATCCATTGATATCTACAATATTATTGGTTCCAGGATAGTTTCTGTTTTTAATGAAAAACAATCATCCGGAAAGCATGAGTTGCTTATCAATTTTACCAATAAGATCAGTAATGGCATTTATTATCTGAAAATCAAGGCAGGTGAATCAACAGAATCATTTAAGTTCGTTGTTGATAAATAGTTGCAGTATTTAATTGTTGTACCATGCAGTCAATTTATTATTTCCGGTCACGATATTTCCTTCGGGCTTTATTGTTTATTTTACCCTGTTTATTTTTAATGCCGGGCGATAATTACGGACAGGGTTGCTGTTCAGGTGGCAGTGGCAGCCCTATTGCCGGAGGTACTTCACAGGGTGTGCTGGCCGACAGGCAGGCCGAAATTGGCACAAGCTTCCAGTATATTAATTCAGATAAATTTAAGACAGGAACTCATGATACGACGAATTTTCTGAAAAACTATAACAGTGAATATCTGTATACACGCTTTGCTTACGGAGCCACAAAAAATTTAACCGTGTCATTAGAAGCCGGTTATTATTTTAATAAAACCCAGGTCTGGCCTGATAACAGTAAAGCCAACTGCTCCGGAATTGGTGACATTATTATTTTTCCCCGCTATGACGTCTATACAAAAAATACCGAGAAGACGCGCAATGAGATCGCATTAGGAATGGGTGTAAAAATACCGGTAGGTAAATACCTCGATTCATATGTAGTATATACAGACCCGCACTCAGGTAAAAATTATTTCACTCCTAAACCTCCTGCTGTAATGCCCTCTACCGGTTCGCAGGATTTTATATTTTATGGTTTTGGATACCGTGGATACCCCGCAAAAAAGTTCAGGATATTTACCAGCATGCTGTATGTAAGAAAAGGCTGGAACCCTATCGGGCAGAGATTCGGAGACTATGCAAGCCTTGCATTGTATGCCGGGAAAACCTACTTCAATAAGCTGGGGGTAACGCTCCAGGTAAAAGGCGAGTGGGTGGATGCCATGAAGTATGATAAAAGCATTGACATGCTGGCAAAATACAACCTCGATGTAACTTCTACCGGCGGGAAAAAAATAATGTTTGTTCCCCAGCTCAGTTATAGCTACAAAACATTTTCCGTCTATGCCTTATACGAGCTTCCGCTTTACCAATACGTAAATGGAACAGCAATTGCCTCGCAATACTTTTTTACCCTGGGGTTGTCGTACCGTTTTATGATGGTGAAATTAAAAGGGTAGTACTTCAAAATTTACTTTCGGTGTGTCTCAGTTTGATTGTTAATGAAAATTTAGTTTAGTTTTCGGGATATTTTAACCTATATTTTTTTAAAAAAAACAAAGATAATAGCGATAAAAGAAGGCTGACCATAAGAAATGCTAAAACTATCAAAATAGTTAACCAGTCCCATTCATAAAACCCACCCCCTATACTCATAACGACTAAAAAGGTAACACCTAATGTGGCCGCTACGAAATTAGTAGTAAAAAATACCGCAATCAAAGTAAGAAATATATCTATAATAATTCTCATCCCCATATTTGAAAACTAAAGGTAATAAAAAGGCTGCGATTGCAGCCCTGTTTTATTACCATGTCATTCTTTCTTTTCGCTTGTTTGCCGCCTCTATTTCATCAGCATAGACCAATGTAACTATGTCCCCTATGGTTATTGACTTAGTAATTAGTTTTGCCTCCATTGGTGGAGTAACGCGAAGTGTTTTATGTATTCTGCAAATGCATGGTACTAATTCGCAGATTTCATAAAGTCAACTATCTTTTTTGCTTCCGCATCTGTCAGATTCACACGGTCTTGCATATGCAAACCAATAGTCGCCCACTGGACATCGGTAAAATCTGCGGGGGAAGGCATGTTGTGGCATCGGATGCAGTTTTCACCCCACAACTGCGCTCCTGATTTTTGTTCAATCATTTTTGATGTAGTGCAACTCTGAGTAAATATTGTTGCTATCAATACGGAAAACATCAATCCTGTTATTACTTTTATCTTATTCATAAATGGCTTTTTAAAAAGTTTACAACCCCATAGCTAAATGGATTTGAAATGTATTAACGGTGGATGTACTCATACTGCTCATACTGGCACCTCCCATGCTCATGCCGCTCATGCCGGCCGGTACTCCATCGCTCATTTGGTAACCAACTTTAAGCACCGTTCTCCAGCTAAACCAATAATTAAGTCCTAATGAAATTTGCGATTGTGTACTCTCCCAAAGTGAGCCCACTGGGGTATTATATACCGAGTATCGTCCTACCACTTCAATATTCTTCAATATTTTATTTCCGGCCATTGTGGGGCGGTAAGCAAGTTGTGCATAATACGCGGTGCTGCTGTTGGTGAAAGTATAACGGTTGGTAAGCCGGTTTGTATCACCGGGTTTCAGATAAGTCGCATTGCTTACATCAGACATGTTATACTGGCCTTTGATGTCAATGACTCCTTTTAATGGCGCTATTTGTTTTACATAAGACAGATCAATAGCTGTCAGCAATGCAGTCACATCCTTGTAATTAAGGTCCATATTCATTGAATCGCCGGCATAAGGAGAAGTTGAATTGCCCGGCTTTGCATAATATCCCGAGAAACCAATTTCCAGAGATGAATTGGATAATGGCAAGATGCCTATCCTTGCGCCCAACGCTTTATTTTTATTGTTGTCATTCATATTTTCCCACGATAACATTCCCGCTTCTTCCTGGCCCATTGTACCGTCTTTTAATCTTGGTCCATTTACACAATAGATGGAGTAGCTCAGTTTCGATTTACCCATTTGCAGGCCGCCGCGTAACTCTACTCCTATATCAGCCATGGGCAGCATTCCACCATCATGGCCTAATCCAAGCGGCGCATCGGCCATTCTATTGACCCATGACGGATGTAATTTCTCGCCAAATTCACCGAAAGGAATAAGTATTTTACCAACTTTTACAGTTACCCCTTTTGTGATAATATAGGATGCACTGGCATAGCCGAGATTAAGGCTGAATTCATTGGACATATATTCCATTTCCAGTTCACTTTCAAACAAAAATCGGTCGCCTTGCCTGTAAAGTATTACAGGATTAAAGGATGTCATGTTGAACTCAACATTGTCTGAGGATGCATCTAATCCGAACTGGGCAAAACCACGAAGCATAAAATGTGATTTCTCTTCTTTTGGTGGCGTAACGACTTCAGTAGCCGTTCCATCATTCTGAGGTTCTTTGGTATCCTGGGCATAGGATTTGCCTATGCCCATAACCAGGATCAATAAAATTATTTTTCTGATCATTACCTTATTTTTTAAAAGTTCTTAAATAATTGACTAATTGCCAGCGTTGATTTGTAGTTAGTATGGTCTTATAGCTTGCCATAGGAATCCTGCCTTCGCTTAGTTTCCAGAAGAATTCCCCATCAGTCTGATTCTGCGTTTTATCCAGGGTGAAATTGCGCGGTTTAGGATTAAGCGCAGCTCCACCTACCCCGTCTCCTTTACCTTTTTCTCCATGGCAGACAACACACAATTGTGTAAACAATTTTTTACCTTCCATTGTGGCCGCTGTATTTCCTTTGAGCGGATTTGCAATATCTTTTGCATTTGACGGAGCAATCCATTCTTTACTATCAGCACAGGCCTTTGAGATGGAAAAACTAAATGCAAAACCTGACAAAATAATTATGAATACCGGTTTCATAATATACCATTTTAATGAATCACAATTGATGCAGATGCCGTATTCATTTTACTGCCTTTCATGGCCATCAATTTTACCGTATAAGTAGCAGCGGCTGAATAGGTATGAGTGGTGTTTGCAACCATGCTTGAATCCCCGTCGCCAAAAGACCATACGAAGTCAGTTGCATCCATACTGCAGGTTGAGCTGAAACTTACTGACGTTCCAACCACACCTGTTGTGGGAACTGTGCAACAAGCCATAGGGTCTTTTTCTTTCTTCGCGCAATTTGAGAAGGTAAGTAATGCAACGATTACTAAACTGAATACACTGATATATGATTTCATTTTTGTTTGATTTAATTTTTTGTAAAAAATATTTTTAGATAATTATTTAGTTGAACAGCTCCTGGTATGGAGTGCTAAGTAAAAACAAAGTACATCCCTCAAAGAATATGGGGATTCATCAAAATTTGTAATTGGTTTAAATCCTGAAGTTTCGGATTTTAATAAAGATGGGACAATTGCGGTGATCTAAAGGTGGTATATAGTTTATGTTCTTAACCCGGAAGCAGTCTGTAAACTGTTGCGCTCTTAAGTCAAAACTTGTTGCTCCCGGAGAAGAAATTATTTGGTGTGAAAAATCATAAATTGCCTTTGAAATTTTATGGTCATTGGTTTTAAATGTCTTATACTCATCCTTGCAGCAGCCCTTGTTTCTGTCTGCTTTTTTCATGCCACATTTACTACAGCGATCTTCTTCATTGTGAGAAAAACCAACTTCTGCAATCTTACCCATGCAATAATGAACATGCAAAGTTGCACCCATGGCGCTGGCCATGTATAGAACAGATAAGATGGTTACCAAAAACTTTTTCATGCTGTAATTTCAAAATTATTACTACGTTTTAATCTAATTCATGATCTTCGTCATAATTGCTGTGTCACCGGATTTACATTTTCATTCCCTCCATCGGGTCTGCGCCTCGTTTGAAAATATACTCACTGTTAAGCAGGTAGGCGCCCGTTATCACAACAACATCGCCATCCTCCAGCCCGGAAGTGATTTCGATCTGATTACCCGTCTCCATACCTGTTTCTACCATTATGTTTTTAAATGTTCGCATTGCGGTCATTACCCACACTGTTGCTCCTTTTCCGTCTCTGAGCACTGCGTCAATGGGTAGTGACAGCATATTATGTTTAGGGTTTACTATGGTAACCGTGGCCGGCATACCGGGTTTAAACTGGTTGCTTCTGTTTGGAATACTTACACGTATCATGTTAATCCTGCTGTCGGCGTTGAGTTCTGAATTTATAAACTCAATTTTCCCTTTAAATGTTTCCTGCCCAATCTGTATCTCTGCAATTGCATCTTTTTTTATTTCCGACAATTCCGAACTATATACCTGTGCTTCCACCCATAAGGTGGAAAGGTCTGCAAGCTGGGCTATCATACCTCCTTCCATTACATATTCACCTTCCTTTACGTTCAGAGTGGTAATATAGCCACTGGCATTGCTGTAAATTGACGTGGTTGATCCGGCATCTTTTGCAACTGCTAAATTTTGTATCTGTGATTCTGTCATTCCCCACAACAGCAGTTTATTTTTAGCGCTTCTTATTATCTGGTCAAAGTCTATTACGGAATTACCGAGGGCTATTTTTTTTTCATTTGCCAGAATGTATTCTTTTTTAGCATTGTTGAGATCTTCACTGTATAGCTCATACAATTTATCACCTTTCTTTACAAAATCACCCTGGTTCTTGAAGTAAAGTTTTTCTATTCTGCCCATTATCCTTGAACTTATTGCGGATATTTTTGCCTGGTCGAAATTTACTGTGGCGGTCAATATAAGCTGGCCTCCCATCATACCATTATGGATCGTATCAACGCTGATATTGCTAAGCAGTACCTGCTGTTCGGTGAGTATAATCTCATCATCCCCATTTGGCTTCAATTTGCTGGCCTCTACCAGCGCCATGCCACATATCGGACATTTACCAGGGGTAGATTGCTTTACCTGGGGGTCCATAGAGCATGTGTAATAGATTTCCTCTTTCTTTACCTCTTTCTCAGGCTTACCCTTGCAGGCTGCCAGGAAAAAGATAAGCAATAATATTTGTGCCGCTTTCATACCTATTCATTTACTTTTATGAAACTTTCACTATCCATTAAAAATTGAGCATTTACCGCAATTGTATCCTTTGCTGAAAGGCCGCTTAACAGTTCTGCCTGGTCATTGTAGAGATTTCCGATAACTACTTTCTTAGCCTTGAATCCATCATTTAATTTTACGAATACTATTTTATCCACACCCAGCGAAAGAACTGCACTGGCCGGCAATGTTGTTATACTTCGTTTATTGGTATTTATGGTCGCCTTTACCTGGCTGCCAATAGGTATCTGAACAGTTGTATTGTTGAAGTAAACCCTGGCGGTAAGTGTTTTACTCTCTTTCCTGAAAAAGGGTTCAATAAAATCAATTTTACCGTTGAAATCCTTATCAGGAAAAGTTTCACAAACAAGATGAACCGGATCTCCCACTTTAACCGCATCCTGGTTGTCGGTATAAATACTTAACAACACCCATGCCTTTCCCGGATCATAAACGCTGAATAACTCCTGCCCTTTTTGTACATACATGCCCTCCTTAATAGATAATGGTTCAGTTGTTGATGGAATATCTTTCATGGCAGCAGGATTACTATTCATACCTGCATTGTCCGTCCCGCCTTCGTGTATATGTCCGCTGTAATTACTGAAAATGGATATGGCATGAACGGTCTTTCCGGAATTAATAACGGTTTGAATCTGTCCCGAACTCATACCTGATAGTTGCAACCTGTCTCTGGTTGCATTAATGAGTGAAGTATTGCCGGGGTCGTTCTTCAGCAGGAACAAAAGATTTTCCTGATTAGTCTGTAATTCAGGGCTATAGATGTCCATAATCTTCTCCCCTTTACTGATCTTTTGATAGCGATAGCGAACATAAAGCCTTTCTATTCTGCCTGCAATCCTTGATGATACAACTCCCACCTGGCGCGTGTCGTAAGCAACCTTGCCCAGCCCGGTAATCACAGGGCTTACTTCAGTCTTCTTAATAGTTGTAGTAGGAATGGAAGAAATGACAAATCCGTCGGTCGGTTTCAGCAATGATGATAACCTTGTATCACTGATGTGAATATCCTTAGTTGTATGATCTTTACCGGGCATGTCCATATTGGCCATATCCGGTTGCTTATCATCCTTCTTTTTCGGACCACCGCATCCTGTTATAGAGAGTACCAGTATAACAACGAGCAGTTCCGAAAAAAATATTTTATTGATCCTTCTCATTCCATTTATTTTATTTCCAGCAATTTTTCCAGGTCACTTTGCATCAGCAACAACTGGCGCAATTGGTCTATGTATTCGAGTTGTGTCATATTCAATGCCTCCCATGCGTCAAACAGCATAAACAATTCTTCTGTGTTTTGTTCATACCCTAACTGCATGGTCTGGTAGTTCTTTCTTAATGCAGGGATGATATTGTTTTCAAATAACTGCACCTGTTTCTTTTTTGCTTCGAAGTCTGCCAGCATGGCGCCTGTCATTCCTTGTGCTTCATTGACCATCATTGACCTTTGCAGACCAAGCGCCTCGGCTTTCCATTTCAGCCCTTCAATGTTCGCTTTATACATTTTTGATGACCATGGCGCCATTGGAATCTTGATCATCCCCATTAGCGAAAACTGCATAGTCTGGTCGCCGAAAGCAATTGCATGGTCATACCTGATACCAAACTCTGGTTTCAACTTTGCTCTTTCCACATTGACCTGCAGATTGACCAGGCTTATATTCTGTTCAATTGCCTTTATGTCGCTCCTGGAATTAATAAACAGGGTGCTGTCAGGCAACAATGCTGAATAGTCTTTTATGAAATAAGCGGTATCAATTTCCAGCGCTTCCTGCTGCCCTCTGTACATAAGTGTATTCAGAGCTATGCGCTGCTGCCTGATCTCACTCTCCAGCATTATCCTCATATTTTCTACATTTCCCAGCGCGGCTTTAGCTTTGTAATAGGCGCTGATTTTCTCCATGCCATTTTTGTATCTCAGCTCAGCACTCTGTATCATAAAGTTCAGCAGCTTTTCATCCTGTTCCAGGATTATCAGCTTCCGTTTGTCCATCATCCAGGCATAATAACTTTTCTTTGCTTCGGTAAATAATTCATTCAGCGTATAATTCTTCTTATCCTTTTCTACCGACGACATGGCCTGCATATATTTTGATTCCGCATTCTGCCTGCTTCGGTTGGGAAACATCTGTTGTGCCGATATCATAAACTGCCCCGATTGTCCCATCCCTGTATTGCTCCACATTTTCGGGTCATATGGAGTCATATAAAAACCGGCTCCTGCCTCCGGCGGCATCCAGCTTCTTGCTCCCTTAGCCGATTCGTCCATAGACCGAATGTCGGCATCAAACATTTTCAAGCCTGGATTATTGACTTTAATCGCATTGTAAATACTGTCCAGGTTCATAGTCAGTGCCGCACTTTTAAAGCCGCAGTACAAGAAAGCGATCATCAATATTGCCCTATTCATGTGCATCTATTAAAGTGATTTTACCATTACGTTTCAGTTCCTGTTCTTTTGCAATTTCAAGTACCACAGGTGTTACGAACATTACAAAAATCACCGTTGTTATTGTTCCTCCTATCAGCGGTATAGTGATGGGGCGCATTACATCGCTTCCTACTCCAGTTGCCCATAAAATAGGAATAAGCCCGAACAGGTCTACCGAAACAGTCATGAACACGGGTCGTAGTCGTTTTGTTGCACCGGTTATAATATAGGTACGCAAATCGGTGGTGGAAATTGTTTCCTTTGAATTGCCTTTATCCCTGACCAGGTTTTGCATTGCCTCATTCAGGTATATGGTCATCAGCATGGCCAGCTCAGTAGCCACACCAAATAAGGCTATAAATCCTATTGCTACCGCTACCGATAAATTTACTCCGTAGAAATAAACCATTACTACCCCGCCTACCAAGCCTACCGGAACGGTGATCATTGTAAGAATTGATTCTTTAAATGAATGATAGGTAGCATAGAGTACAAGGAATATCAGAATGAGTACAATGGGTATGATGAGTTTTAAAGTCTTGTTTGCCCTTATCTGGTTTTCCCATTGCCCGCTCCATTCAATAAAATACCCTTTAGGTAACTTTTTTACCAGGGCATCTAATTTTTGCTGGGCTTCTTTTACGGTACCTCCAAGGTCTCTGTCACGCACGTTAAACAGCACTGCGCCCCTTAGTAAAGCGTTTTCCGAATTGATCATTGGCGGGCCTTCCGATATACTAATGTCAGCAACAGCGCCAAGCGGCACAGGTCCGAAGTTCATCGTTTGTACCTGCAGATGCCTGATGGCATCGAGGTTATTTCTGAAATCCTGCCCGAATCTAGCATTTACCGAAAAACGGCGGCGGCCTTCAATAGTTGTGGTTAATTTCATCCCGCCTAGCGCGCTCTCCACGGTAGCATTCACATCATCCACGCTTAGCCCGTATCTGCCTATTTCCTCTCTTTTCACCGCGATGTCAATATATTTCCCGCCTGTAATAGGCTCTACATACAGATCCTTTATGCCGGGTATCCCATCCAATCCCTTTCTTAGTGTTTGAGCAAGTGCATAAATGGAATCCAGGTTTTCGCCATACACTTTCAATCCTACATCAGTGCGGATTCCTGTACTCAGCATATTGATGCGGTTAATAATTGGTTGCGTCCAACCATTGGTCGTTCCGGGAATTTGAAGTTTTGCATTTAGCTCATTGATAATATCCTCCTTAGTCAGTCCCTTCCTCCATTCGGCCTTAGGTTTTAACAGTATTATTGTCTCTATCATGCTGATAGGTGAATTATCTGTGGCTGTATTTGCCCTGCCTGCCTTCCCCATTACATTCGCTACTTCCGGAACGCCCTTTATCAGCTTATCCTGAATCTGTAAAATGCGTTTTGCTTCAGAGTTCGATACATCCGGCAGGGTAACAGGCATAAATAAAATAGAACCTTCATCCAGCGGTGGCATAAATTCAGACCCTAAACGGGCAAGCATAATGCCTCCTATTATTACTGCTATTACATTTATGGCAATAGTTGTCTTTCTCCAGTCAAGGCACAGCTTCAGCATTGGTTTATACACATATTCTAACCCCCTCACTACCGGGTTTGCATGTTCGGGTTTTAGTCTGCCTCTCAGAAAGAAGGAAATTAAAACAGGCGCAAGGGTAATGGCAAGAAATGCGTCAACCAAAAGAATAAATGTTTTCGTCCATGCCAGAGGGCTGAACAATTTGTACTCCATTCCGGTAAGCATGAAAACAGGCAGAAAAGACACCAGCGCTACTATCGTGGAATAAAAAACGCCGGGGCCAACCTGTTTTGCAGCCTGCTCTATAATTTTGAGCCGTTCTTCCGAAGAAAGCGGATCTTTATTTTTCTTAAACCATTTAAACATTCGGCTTCCTTTTTAATTGTTCGTCAGCAATATGCCTGTATGCGTTTTCAACCATTACTATTCCATCATCTACCACATATCCTATAGCCAAAGCAATTCCGGTTAAAGACATAATGTTGGATGAAAGTCCGAAAGCCTGTAATAAAATGAAACTGACAGCTACCGATATAGGTAATTGTATCAGTATGATCAATGCGCTGCGCCAATGGAATAAAAAGAGTATCACTACAATAGACACGGTAATCAATACTTCGATAAGCGTCCCTTTTACTGACTGAATGGCTTCTTCTATGAGAACGCTTCTGTCATAAGCAGTATGAAACTTTACTCCCTCCGGTAATCCTTTTTCTACATCCTTCATTTTAGCCTTTACCGCTTTAATCACCCTGTCTGCGTTTTCTCCGTAGCGCATCACTACAATACCGCCTACTACCTCACCTTCGCCATTCTCATCAAAAATGCCGAGCCTCAGATCGCCGCCCATCTGAACGGTTGCAATATCCTTCACCCTCACAGGGATGCCATTATAATTTCCAACACCTATACTTTCCAGGTCTTCTTTACTTTTTACATAGCCAAGCCCCCTGATAATGTATGCCATATCGCTCATCTCAAATTTCCTTCCGCCCACATCATTATTATTGGCTTTCACTTTATTCATCACATCCATCAATGAGACCTTGTAGTACTGTAGCTTAACAGGGTCAACTACAAGCTGGTATTGCTTTTCAAAGCCGCCAAATGAAGCTACTTCCGCTATTCCGGGCACAGTTTGAAGTGCAAACTTTACATACCAATCCTGCAATGCCCTTTGTTCACCCAGGTCCATCTGTTTCGCCTCCAGTGTGTACCAGAAAATATGCCCTACACCTGTACCGTCAGGGCCAAGTGTGGGAGTGACACCTTGCGGTAATAATCTTTGCGCATAATTTAACCGTTCCAGCACCCTTGTCCTAGCCCAGTAAATATCTACGTTGTCTTCAAAGATTACGTACACAAAACTCATCCCGAACATAGACGCCCCCCGGATATTTTTAACCTTTGGCACACCCTGCAGATTGCTTACCAGTGGAAAAGTAACCTGATCTTCGATTACCTGCGGGCTGCGGCCCATCCATTCTGTAAATACGATTACCTGGTTTTCCGAAAGGTCAGGAATAGCATCCACCGGGTTATGCTGCACACTGTACACTCCCCACCCAAACAGGCAGGCTGAAATCAACAGCACAATGAATCTATTGTGGAGCGCTATTTCTATGAGTTTACGAACCATGTTGTAGTATTTATTTATTGTGGCGTATAACCACTGTTACTTCTTCTTTCCATCATACTGGCAGCACTCATCCAGCGCCTTGTATGCATTCATATCGCCGGGGTATTTTTCAGTATCATAGCCCACTGATGCTACTTTTTTCTGAATGGCATCATTCGATGACCTGGACGCATCGTAGGTAACAGTAAGTATTTTTGCTTTTTTATCCCATTTTGCTTTGTCTGCACCAGCTTCTTTTGCAGCTTTTTCTATGTGTTTCTGGCACATGCCACAGTTTCCGGATACTTTGATTGTTTCAGTTTTTGTCTGGGCATAAGAGGATAGCCCTAAGCACATAAATACGGCTGCGATTAAAAATTTCAGATTTTTCATTATTGTTGTTTTTGAGTTTAAAAAAAATGATTGATTTGTAAAAAACAGAACAGCAATAATGAAAAAGGCTTTGCATCACTGCATTCCTATTCATTATTGCTTATATAAAAACTATGCTGTCAGATACGGTAGTCCTGATTCAATATGTATATCGGGCATGTTCGCCAGAGTGATGGCGGGGCATTTGCCAGATTGATTTGCTCAGTGATACGTGGATAAACCACGTCGGAAGAGTAGCAATACACCGGATGATGGATAATTGAAATGAGCTGATGAGAAAAATCAAAGGTTATTTTTGCCTGTTGGTGATCATTAATTTTAAAGGTCTTATAATCATCCTTGCAACAGCCTTTGCTCCTTTCAGTTTTTTTCATTCCGCATTTACCACAACGCTCTTCAACAGAATGCATGAAGTTTAGTCCGGCAAACTTACCCATACAATAATGCACATGCACGGTCAGGCTCAGTGCACTGGCCAGGTATAGTACAGATAAGAAGGTTACTAAAAGGCGTTTCATTTAATAGAAATACAAAAGTATTATTAACTGAAATATTAAAATATGATTTTTATCATGTTTATTCCAGGAACATTGCATCTGTTTTGAAAAGTGCAGCACCATAATAACTTTACCGGAAGATGCGGCTTAGTTGCGGGAACATATCCTTTTGTATGTCGGGTAAATCTTTCTTTTATGTTGACCGTACAACCGACGTAGTGCTTGCCATTACTTAATTCAAGGATATAGACATAATACCACATGATAGCTAAAATATGAACATACGCCAAATAAAAAAGCGGACTTCGTCCGCCGAAGCCCGCCTGCTTAACTTTATTCCACCGATCAGCTAAGAACTAACCGATGAACAGCCCGCCTACGCTGATCCCGATAGCTATCGGGATGGCGGGCCAAGGCGGGCTGTAAGGGACAACTTTCGAACTTTTTTATGGCAGATTTGAAGGCGATAATAGAATTCTAAAAAAAAGGATTTAGGTTCAGGTTTGTACATAAACATTACTGCACATCCATGTATATAATTAATTTAATTAGTAATTCCCAAATCAAATTCTATTTGTGATCTTCGTTGATTTAGGTCTGCAATACTGGTGTGCAGCTTATGTATCTGTATGTTGCAGCGTTCGATTTCCTTTGATAAAACTGCCCGTTTGTTTTCAAGTTGCATATATTCTTTTATTATTTCAGATTTACATAAAAGTCGTTTATTAAGGTCATTTAGATACGCCACTACACCTAATATGAGATTATCCAACGGTAAACACTGACCAAAAAGCAGGTGCATAGAATATTTAAAAAAAGCACCGGCACCAGTTTCTGAAAATATCACGAACAGCGTAGTTGTATTGGCTGAGTTTTGAAATATCCTGAATGTGTCGTTTAAACCAGTAATTCAAGCAGAACCCAATAATATGGATTGACCATTATCTATGTAACAATGTTTGCCCGAATACTGAAAACCCATCACGATGCAGGTGTCAGGGAATACTTTATAGTTACCTGCCTTCAATCTTTGGCTAATTGCAAATGCTTTCACAAACGGTCGCAATATTTTGGAAGGGGTAAAAGTTGTTGTGATTGGCACATACTGCAATTTTGTTGGCGTTATAAATAATAAGAGCAATTGTACTTGAAAACCACTGTATAAAGTAGCATTGGGTCAAAGAACTCAATAATCTCATGCACTATTCGTCATGAACCCGGAAAAGCAAACATTTATGCAGCAGAGGCGTTCACCATAGAAACTGACTTTTAATTCCACTCTAATTCTGCCATCATAGCAGTATAACAGGTTGAATTTGGCAGGACTTTTTGTCAATAGGAAAATAATTGTCTAGTCCTACAAAAAGTTTACACTTAAAAAGTGTAATATATGCTACAGAAACAGACAACACAAGGTCTTAAAAACAAAAGAGGTAGAAGCTATCAATACGAGTTATCATTTATTCGCATGGTTGTTCGCGAATATCACGCCGGTAAAATGAGTCAGGCTCAATTAGCTCAAAAACACAATATTTCTACCGGTCAACTTAAAGGTTGGGCAATGAAATTTTCTGCCGACATTAGTCGTGAAATACCCGCCCCAATTATTTTGACAGAACAAGAAAGCCGAGACCTGCAAGTGCTTAAAAAGCAAAATGACGCATTAGAAAAAATGCTGTCCCTCGCCCAGATGAAAATTACTGGACTGGAGCTGATGATTGATATTGCAGAAGAAGAACTCAATATCGAAATACGAAAAAAGCCTGGTACCAAACAGTCAGAAGGCTAAAGCAGTGTTATCCTGAGGCTGGCCTTGGGGTAATCTGCGGACTGTTTGGTAAGACTAGACAAGCCCATTACAAGCAATTATGGTCAGAAGAAGGCTTGGTAATGAAAAATGCTATCGTTATTAAGTCGGTAATTGACATCAGGAAGGATATGCCCCGTATTGGCACCAGAAAGCTCCATTTCATGCTTACAGAGACCTTGCTGCTACATGGGCTTGATATTGGCCGAGACAGCTTATTTGACCTGCTATCCGACTATAGTATGCTGGTGCGAAAAAGAAAGCGGCGAAAGACGATTACAACTGATTCCAACCATCCATTTAGAAAATATCCAAACATGATCAAAGAACTTATCATAATCGCTCCAAACCAGCTATGGGTAAGTGATATAACCTATATCGCATTGCTCAATAACTATTGCTATTTAAGTCTGATTACAGATGCTTATTCCCGGAAAATCGTGGGTTTCTGCCTGTACCCTACACTTGAGAAAGAAGGGCCGTTAAGCGCACTTGAAATGGCGTTACAGTCATGCGAGAAACATCATAGGACAAAGCTGATACACCATTCTGACAGGGGGCTGCAATACTGTAGTGGTGCTTATGTTACAAAGCTGCTTAACAACGCAGCTTCAATCAGCATGACTGAACGAGGAGATCCGTATGAAAATGCTATTGCTGAACGGATAAACGGGGTACTTAAATCCGAGTTTTTACTGAGTAAAACCTTCAAAAATATAGAAGAAGCGAGTGAGAATGTGAGCAAATCTATCGGAATTTACAACAATCAAAGGCCGCATGGGAGCTGTAATTACTTGACACCGGAGCAGGCTCATCAAAAAGAAGGGGTTTTACCGTCAAAATGGAAATCTAAAAATGAAAAAATCATTCTTCAGTAAAGGTTTTCTGAGGCATACATCCGAATGCGTAAAACAGAAATACCAGCCACCCTAAGGGCAACTGGCACTGCAACGCCTACGCTATCGGAACAAGTTATTCCTTCTAAAGTTGCTCCTCAGCAGAGCTTTAGTCCGCTTTACTTGATAAACCAAAAATAAGCTTTATGTTTGAAGTGTCAACCAATATCAGGATTAAGAAATACCCCTGTAAACCAATATCAGGATTAACAGAAACTGGTGTAAACCAGAATCAGGACTAACAAAAACTGGTGTAAACTAAATCCAGGATTATCCCACCCAGGTGTAAACCTATTTCAGGACGTGACAATTATGTATCCCTCAATTTAACTACCATTTGCCTGCATTTTGCTGAAAATTAGAGTAGAATTAGATTTGATTTGAACCGGAAATTTTGTCCAAAATCTCCATTTTTCCGGTGTGCCAATTGCAGTATATAAGGTAAACAAACTGGCATGAAACACATTTCACTTATTTTATTTATTAAAAAATCGCTTCAATCAATCAATTCAAGTTGACGATTTCTAAAGTTTATCACAAATACGCATGGCTCTGCACAACTCAGCCATGTTCTGCACAACTCATCAATATTCAGCGCAAACCCGGAAAGCGGGTATGTACGCAATAGTAGATTGCACCTTTTTTTAAAAAATTAAGCTATGACGATAGAACAACTAAGGAAGTACAAAGGATGCGAACATTATTCAGACGAAGAAGCAAAAGAAATTGTCGAAAATTTAAGGATATTTGCAAAGACAATTATCGAAGTTTGGCCTGATATTTGCATTGATAATCAACAGATTAAGCATACTGTTAAAACTAAAAATGACAATTCGCTGATTCTCAACGAAATAAATAAAGCAGCATGAACGATTTATCAAAATTTGGGAGATTTAGTAAAAAGGCTGGTAAACTTTCGGTTACCAACAAAGTTAAGACAGCCATTATATATACCCGTGTTTCAAGCAAGGAACAGGCAGATAATAACCTCAGCCTTGATGTCCAGAGAAAGGTGATTGAGGAATACGCCAAGCGGAATGATATAGCTGTGTTGCAATATTTCGGTGGTACTTATGAAAGTGCTAAGACCGATGGTCGAAAAGAGTTCATGCGAATGCTTGAATTTATCAAGAAAAACAAAGGCAGGATTAGCCATGTACTTGTCTATACCCTTGACCGTTTTAGCCGTACCGGAGGTGGTGCGATAAAGCTTGCCGAGGATTTAAGGGAGAAATATGGCGTAACCGTATTTGCAGTTACACAACCTACCGATACTTCTAATGCCAGTGGCGTTTTGCAGCAGAACATACACTTTATCTTCTCACAATACGACAACCAGCTTAGGAAGCAAAGAGCAGTAGCCGGAATGAAAGAGAAGTTTGATAAGGGGATATGGGTAACACGTCCGCCGCAAGGTTATGACATTGTAAAAACGAACGGGGAGCGAAAGATAGTAGTCAATGCTATTGGCAAAAAGCTGCGAAAAGCTTTTCTATGGAAAGCAGATGGGTTAAAGAATGAGGATATCATTGAACGCCTCAATGCAATGGGCATGACCATGTACAAACAGCAACTCAGTAAAGTTCTCAGGAACCCATTTTACTGTGGTCTGGTTTGTCACGGGCTGATGGAGGGTAAAGTAATTGAGGGTACACATGAAAAGCTGATCTCGCAGGATATATTCATGAAGGTGAATAAGATCAATGAGGAGGCTGGTGGTTATGGTGTTCCGCATAAAAGAGAGCGGGAAGCCTTACCGCTGAAAATCTTTGTCAGGTGTGCTGCGTGTGGCGAACCATTTACCGGATACATAGTAAAGGCTAAAAACCTATGGTATTATAAGTGTCGTAAAAATGGCTGCAAGTGTAATAAAAGTGCCAAGCAATTGCATGAACTGTTTCAGGACTACATGAATCAATACTGCCTGAAGCCCGAACTTACCGAGCCTTTAAAAGCGGAAATTGTTGAAGTATGGAATGAGATCAACAAAGAGAATGTAGAGCTTGAAAAGAACTATAGGGAGCAGTTGAATGAAGTCAACAAGAAGCTGGATAAAATCGAAGAAAAGCACTATGTACTTGAAGAGATGAATAAGGAAACCTTCCAGAAATTCTATTTCAAATACAAGCAAGAACAGAAAGAAGCTAACGATCAATTAGCGAAAGTCACTTCAGAAATATCTAACCCTGAAGCAATAGCGGAAAAAGCGATCAGCATTTCTACAGAACTCAATACAGCATGGGCTTCCGGCGATGTAAAAAGAAAAGAGCAGCTTCAAAAACTACTGTTTCCCGAAGGAATTGTTTACGACCTGAAAAACAACACATTTCGAACCGACCGCGTAAATGTAATTTTTATGCTTATGGCGCAACTGGCAAACAATACAGGGGCAAAAGAAAAGGGACAAACAAATGCTTTAGCATGTTTGTCCCTTTCTGCGGAGAGATAGGGATTCGAACCCCAGATACCCTTTAGGGGTATACACACTTTCCAGGCGTGCCTCTTAAACCACTCGAGCATCTCTCCTATCATCAGCCATAGCTCATAGACGAAGGCTGAAGGGCTGCAAAGGTAAGCAGTTCCTTTTAGATATTGGAATATTATTATTCTATGTGCGATGCCTATAAATTCATTCCCTAAGCAGGGAAGACCCTTGCCGCATTCGCGGTAGTTACCCTCGCTACCTCATCAATGCTGCATCCTTTTAGGTCCGCTATCTTTTGGGCAATGATGGGGATAAAACTACTCTCATTTTTCCGCTTGCCCCTATGAGGAACCGGCGCCAGGTACGGAGCGTCCGTCTCCAGTACAAGGTGCTCCAGCCCTATTTCTTTTACAATCTCCGGCAGGTTGCCCTTGGGGTAAGTGACTACTCCGCCGATACCGAGGTACAACCCTAGTTCTACTACTTTCCGGGCTTCTTCCAAGGTGCCGCTGAAACAATGGAAAATACCTTTCAATTTGCCATTTTGTTTACTGCTTACCACATCTATGCAATCCTGCGTTGACTCCCGGCTATGGATTACTATAGGCAGATCGTATTGCAGCGCCCAGTCTATCTGTGTTGCGAATGCTTTTATTTGTTGCTCTTTAAAGGTTTTGTCCCAGTATAAATCAATCCCTATTTCTCCTACGGCATAGAATTTTCTCTTCGCCAGCCACTCTTTCACCACAGCCAGTTCATCCTCATAATTTTCCTTTACATAAGTAGGGTGCAGCCCCATCATGGGCATGCAGTTGTCAGGCCACTTATCCGCTAATTGCAGCATAGGACTGATGGTTTCGCTGTTGCAGTTGGGCAAGTATATTTTGGTTACGCTGGCTTCAATAGCCCGCGGCACCTGTGCTTCATCAGCCATCAGCCGCTCATCGTATAAATGGGTATGTGTGTCAGTAAATGTCATTGGGTGCAAAAACTAAAATTTGTGCTGTGCAAATTTACCGGAATATTATTTGATGGATCGTTAAAAAATATGCCTCCTCACCCCGGTATCGCCTTCATTTTCCATCCCTGCTGCTTGCAGTATTCCAGCACGCGGGGTAAGGCATAGCTCATTCTGTCCCAGGCCTTCTCGCTGTCGTGAAAGAGAACGATGGAGCCCGGCTTTATGTTGTGCAGCACATTGTCCAGGCACTTTTCGGGCGACAGCTCCCGGTCGAAATCGCCGCTCAGCACGTTCCACATAATGATTTTCAGTCCGTATTTTTTTTGCTGCAGCAAGCGCGCCTGCGAATAGCTGATCTTCCCATATGGCGGCCTGAACAAGTTGCTTTTAATAGGTTTTTTGGCCAACTCAATATTCGCGAGATAGGTTTCGTTATTGGTTTTCCAGCCGTTCATGTGATTGAAGGTGTGGTTGCCTGTGCTATGTCCCTTGCTTAATACCAGCTCATAAACTTCAGGGAACTTGGTGACGTTATTGCCTACGCAAAAGAATGTAGCATGGGCATCGTATTTATCCAACTGCTCCAGCACAAACGGCGTGACAGTGGGGTGGGGGCCATCATCGAAAGTGATATAAACCGTTGGCTCCTTTCCGGCAAGCAAATCCCATATCAGCCCTTTCGGGAATACCTTCTTTAACCAATAAGGGGTTTTTGCAAAGTAGGTTGCCATGGTACAAACAAACGAAAAAAAAGTGAAAGTGCCATACCTCTGCCCCGGCACCTAAGGGGCGCACGTTGCGGTTAAGATTTCAGAAACACACTCGCGAATCCTGAAATCTATAAATCCAATAAATCTTAGTTCAGACAAATAAACTTACCCACATACTTTTTTAATCCCCAAACCCTTACCCCGCCCATATTCCCGCCGTTTCACCCCTCATTTTTGTGGGTATCTTATTATTTTTCGCAACGTTTTTTATCCCAAATTTGTTACCGAAAATTATTTTTTAACCTCTCCGGTTTCAAAATATCAGGATACAGTTGAGTATAGATCAATAGCTGAAAACTTAACCTCAAAGTGCTCCCCTTAGGGGCAGGGGGTTTTTCAATACAAATGTGTGCAATAATATTTTTTTCGCAGTGTGCAATTTTCTTTCGTAGGGGCAGAGCAACGTGTCTGATCTTCTCTGCTTGGATCATTAGACTTAGAAAACCAAGGAATACGTGATACCACGAAGTGGTTAAATCTCAGAGCGGTGGGCATCGCCCATCGAACTCATGCAGGAGCAGAATAAACATGGATTTCTCCATTTGCGAAATCGGGATTTTACATATTGTAGTTTCAATCCTTTGCGGTTGCCCTGTGCAAAATGGCAAATTTGAAAGGGGCTAATGCCCGTGACTCCTTATCTCCCCGTCCGCCATTTCTATGATGCGGTCGGAGCGTTTGGCAAAGTCTTCGTCGTGGGTGACGGTGATGATGGTCTGGTTGAATTCTTTTGAGAGTTTCTGGAAGAGGTCGAAGACAATATTTGTGTTTTTGGAGTCGAGGTTACCGGTGGGCTCGTCGCACATAATGATGGCGGGGTCGTTGATGAGGGCGCGGGCTATGGCTACCCGCTGCTGCTGGCCGCCGGAGAGCTTGTTGGCGCGTTTCTTCGCCTGCTCTTCCACACCAAACATTTTCAGCTTTTCCCAGGCTCGTTCTTCCACTTCTTTATAAGAATACTTTCCCAGCTTTAATGCAGGGATCATAACATTCTTTAGGCAGGTAAAGTCGGGGAGCAGGTAGTGAAACTGGAATACGAATCCTATGGATGCATTGCGGAGGGCGGCAAGGCTATTGAGTGTTTTTCCCGTTGCCAGTTCTCCGTTTATTTCCAGCTTGCCTTCATAATCAGTATCCATTGTAGACAGCACATAGAGCAGCGTTGACTTGCCGCAACCTGATTTGCCGACAATAGAAATGAATTCGCCCTTTTTCACTTCTATGCTGATGCCTTTTAATACGGGCATATCCACAGGGTCGTGGAAAAATTTGGTGATATTTGTTGCTTTTAATGCTGTGTCTGCCATTATCCTCTGATTATGCTTACAGGGTCAACTCTTGATGCTTTGCGGGCAGGGAAAAATCCTGCCGCTATAGTGGTCAGTACACCAAAGCAAATTGCTTCGATGTAATGAGGTGTATAAAAGGACATAGGTAAATACTTGAGGGTGCCGGCGCCGATATATACCCTCGATACCCCGTAGGTGATGAGGAACCCAACAATGACGCCTACAACACCACCCATCAAACCTATATAAATAGCCTGCTGCAGGAAAATGCTGGTTACTGCAGGGCCTGAAAATCCCTGGGCTTTTAAAATGGCTATCTCCTTAATTTTTTCATAGATAGTCATGTTGAGGATATTGTAAATACCGAAGCCCGCTACCAGCAGCAATACACCTATCACTGAATTGAGAATGATCGCCCTTATCTTAAATGCCGCTTTTAGTTGTTCATTTGCTTTTACCCAGTCCTCGGCCTTATACCCGGTTATTGTCTCCAGTTCGCGGGCTACCTGGGGCGCATTGTTATAATCCCTGAGGTTTATTTTAATGTCGGTGACATAGCTTCTGTCTTTACCCAACAGGTTTTGTGCCTGCGATATATTAGCATAAGACTTGGTTTCGTCTACCTGCTTAATTGTAGTAGCAAATATGCCGATTACCCTGAGTATGGTAGGATTGCCTGAAGCAGAAGTTACCGTAATATTGTCGCCTACATGCAGGCTCAGTTTGTCGGCGATACCCTTGCCTATCAGTATGCTGCTGTTTACCCGGTTCAGATCGCGGAAATCACCTGCCACCATGTTGCCCTGTACATCGAACATCTTGTCTTCTTCAACAATGTTCACCCCTGCCACATTGCCTGTCAGTTGTACGCTGCCGCTGGTGTACAGCACACTGGCAGTTACCTGCGGTGTAACGGCTGCAACCTCTTTGTTTTTAAGTATTTGCTGAATCAGGCCATAGGGGTTTGTGAGGCCTTCTGTTTGTTTTAGTTGTTTGGGGTTGGTAAGAATTTTTACTGAGGGGTCATTCAGGAAAGAGTTGAGCATGTGGGCATCAGCAACTTTATTTTCACTGTACAGTCGTATATGCGGCGTGTTGGTGAAAGACATTTTCTCGAAGTAGTCGTTAGTGCCCTTCATAAGCGACTGCATGAAGATGAACATGGAAATACCAAACATCACGCCGAGGGACGCAACAAGGGTCTGTTTCTTCCGCGTGGAGAGATAGGTTAATGCAATCTCGGTATTTACACTGATCTTCATGTTGTGGTGTTCCTTTTTATTTGGTGTTTACCTATAAACCCCGACCCTAAATGGAGGTGTTGATTATAACCCTTGTTGCGTTACACCTCCTCTCCCTTGGAGAGGCCGGGAGAGGTCTCTTTATTTTTGTTTTACTATTTTATCATTAGTTGTTAGTCCTGTTAATACTTCTATCCATTCATCTGAAACAATACCTGTTGTTATGGTTACTGTATCTGTTTTCTTGTCTTTTTGCACCAGTACTTTATTCCCGTTTATTACATATACATGCGGGATGAGCATAGCATTGTCCTTTTTCCGGGTTATGATATTAGCCTGCAACTGGGTGCCTGAAATAAGGCCTGGCATTTCCTTAAGAAAACGTGCTTCCACTTTATAGGATTGAGATGTCTCATTGAAATGCGGGTATATCTTACTTATTTTTGCTTCAAAGGTTTTTATTCTTTTCGGTATTCAGTTCCACCAAAACCTGCTGGCCCAATTGTATTTTACCGATACTGCCTTCATCTATATCAAGGTTGATAACTATAGAATCAGGGTTTCCTAATTGTGCTACCTGGTCACCTTTGCGTATAAGGTCGCCCTGCTTTTTGAAGATCTGGTATACTTTGCCCTGGCCTATTGCTACGAGATTATAGTATTGGTTGCCCGCTTCGGCATTTTGCAGTTGCGACTGGCTGTTGATATAATCCTGTGTTACTTTGTTGGCAGTTGCTTTGTAATTTTCAACTGTAGCTTTATAGTTATTTAAAGAAGACTGGTAGTTCAGGCTTGCGTTATCAAGGTCTTGTTTCGACACAGAGTTGGTGGTGTACAAATGTTGATAACGGGTGAGTGTAATTGAATCAGTTGCCATTTTTACTTTGGCTGCATCTATTTGCGCTTTAATCTGCATAAGGGCCGGGGAGCTGTTAGCAGCATTGATTTTTGCATACCCAACGTTGGTTTTTGCAATATTTACCTGTGTATTCTGTTGCCTGTTGTCTAACTGAAATAATAACTGTCCATCTTTTACCAGGTCATTTTCGGTTACTAAACTTTTTTGAATAAAGCCATCAAATAATGCCGTGAGTGTATAGGCGTCTTTTGGCTCTATGCTGCCTGATGCAAAGACAGCTTCGGTTACTGGCGCCATCTTTGGCATGGCTTCATCAAACTTTGGTTTGCATCCTAAAGTAAAAAGAATGATGGCTAAGAAAGCGAAAGCTGTTATTTTTCGTGTCATATCAGAATGATTGTTGGCGGATCTTTACCTGGTACATCTGCACCAGCAGGTCCGATAAACTATTAAGGTATTGGTTTTGATAATCAATATAATCTTTAAAGGCATTCAGCCTGTCGTCTAATGAAGCAAGGCCGGATTCGTACCTGTTGGATACATGGGTATAGTTATCGAAGGAAAGGCTCATGATGTTTTCGGATTTTGTGAGCACAGCCGCGGCTTTACGGTAGTTTAGCCTAATGTTCTCATCGTTGATGGCAGACTGTTGCTGAATGTATTCATACTGTTCGGTACTTTCTTTCCAGGTAATTTTATTTCTCTTTGACTGGTAGAACCTTGTGCCGCCTGTGAAAATGGGCAGTGACGCCTGTAGCGACCAGTATTGCGCCGGGAACCACGCTGTAGTTCCGGTGGCCTTGCTGAAAGGCTCGTAGGTGTTGTCGTATCGCTGGGTGCTGTAATTATATAGGACATTTACTGTAGGCGCAAAGGCGCTGTTGGCAGCCTTTAACTGGCTCAGGCTGATTTTTGTTCTTAATAAGGCAATTCTTAACGAAGGGTCTTCTGTGAAGGCAGCTAAAGGGTCAATACTGTTCTTGTCCTGCAATGTTGCTTCAATAGTGAGGGAGTCGGTCAATGACATTCCCAGCAAGCCTTTAAGGTTATTACGGGCTATGACCATCTGGTAGGTAGCTGAAACGAGGTTAAGCTGTGCTCTTTCAAAATTCAGTTTGGCAATATCCAGGTTGGCAGCATTGATTGTACCCTCTTTGAATTTATTGTTTGCAGACTGGTAAACAGAATCCGCAATGTTTGAAGAAACGTTGGCCAGCCGTGCAGCTTCCTGCATAAGCAGGTAAGAATAAAACTGCGTAGCAATTTGCTGGTAAACAGACTTGCGCTGGTTGGCCAGTGAGTCGTGGGTGATCTCTTCGGTTTGTTTTGCTACCAGTGAGTTGTACCAGTTCTGCAAATTAAAGATACTCATTTGTGCGTTGAGTCCGCCGGTATAAGCGAACTGTGTACCGAATTGAACGGGTGCGTAGGTGCCAGGAGGTTGTTTGAGCATTTCGCCTGGCAGCAAAGTAGTTTGACGGACAATGTTGTCGGTGTAAGAGCCTGTGGCATTGGCTTGTGGTAGTTGTACTCCGTAGGATTGGTTCTTTGCATAATGGGCTTTTTCCAACTCATTTTTTGCTATCCTGATGGTGATGTTGTGTGCATCGGCATACTTCCATACATCGTCCAGAGAATTGAATACCACCTGGCTGTGGGAGGACTGGCAAAATGCCAGGGTGATAAGCAATGTTAGTAAATTTCTAAGCATATTAGTTTGCTTCTGAGTTATTATGTTTTTACTTTCTCTCATTTACTTAAAAACCCCGACCCTCCCGAAAAAATCGGGACCTTGTTCCGGGTGGTGTTATGTTCTCCCGTTTTTTTGGGATTACTATTGTTAGGTATAGGGCACAATATTATTGCCTGTATCCAAATGGGTATCAGTTTTTTTCTTTCCAGCATCAAGGTATTAAATTCTTCCATGCTCAGTTTCATACGGTCTCTGATAAGGGGGCTGCCAACGAAGGGGAAAATAGTCATGCCAATAACATTCATCATTATATGTGCGGGGTTTAGAGGGGGTATTTTTTTTGCTTTAACTAATTCTTTCCATTGCTTAGATATAAACAATTCCTTATGATCGAGGTCGTTTACGCCGATCTTGCCAATTAATTTCACAGGGTCTGCGTTTACTTCTGTGAGGATAAATAAGGGGAGGTCAGGGTTTTTGATCAGCATGTCAATATAATGGCTGATGAGCACTTCTAATTTCTGTTGCAATGTAGTTGCAGTATCATTCACAATACCAATAATGCTGTGAACGAAGGTTTGCAGATGTTCAAGCATTATGATGTCGAACAGTTTTTCCTTACTGCGGAAATAGTAATTGATGAGGGCGAGGTTATATCCTGATTCTTCGGCAATGTCACGGGTTCGGGTAGCGGCATATCCCTTCCTTGTGAAGACCTTTCGGGCTGCTTCTTTTATCTTTTCTTCGGTGGAGATATTCGGCTCTATTTCGGGTCTCACTTTCATAAATCCGGGTCAAAGGTAAAATTAAATATCCGATTTAAACAAGTATTTTAATCAAATGATTAGTATTTGTTGATAGGTTGATAGGTTGATAGGACATTTGAGTTTTGGATTTCCTGATAGTGATCCGGACGATGAAAGGTGCTACCGCCGTGAAAGCTAATAACACGGCACAAGGACCGGACAACAGTTTTATAAAAAAAATCGAATTAATTTTGTGGTCAGGGTGGGTGAACATACTTATGGAAATAAAAAATGCCTCTTTACGAGTAAAGAGGCATCTAAATATGATTTAGCTATAGTGCTATTTATTCCATGTAGAGACCTGGCTGAGATCAGGACCGTAGAAACCAAAGTCGTTAGGAATATTGGTTGCAGTATCAATAACCTCATAATTCATTAAGATAGTACCATACTGGCCATAAGTGTTATTTGAAGTTATATAGCCTGTACCAAAAACAATCTTACCTTCCAACTGCTGGTTGGGTATATAAAGGGTATCATGAATTACATAGCCTTTAATTGGATTGACAAAGTAGTTGTAAAAATTAGTAATAACTACATCTGTAACAGTATTACTTGGGCTGATGGTAATAGGATACTGAGCGGCATTGGTAATAGTTCCTTTTTCAAATACCGACCAGTTGCCAATAAACTTCAGACGTGAGACAGTTTCACAATTAGTACCCTGAAAACCAGACGGGCAAACACAGGTGCCGTAATTACAAACTCCATGGTTGGCGCAAACAATGGATTTGCATTTATCCCTGTTGCAGGAAAACCAGGCAATAGAGAAAACTGTTGTTAATGCAAGCAGAGCAGAGACAAGTATTGATTTAAAAGGGGTCTTCATTATTAAAATAACGTTTTAATGAGCATAAAGATAAAAAAACTATTATAAAATTACAATTAAAAAGTCAATTGCAAAAAAATGGTTTGACAAAGTGATTTTACAGGGTTAAATATATTCCAATACCCGCATTAAACTTAAAAAAGACAGAAATATTTTTTTATGCTATTTTTCTATGTCCGCTTTATAGACCCTGATTCCTTTATAAATGGCCATTGCAACTTCCTGCTGGCCTCTTTCGGAATTGAGGTAAACTTCCTCTTCCACATTGGTAATAAAACCTATCTCTACAAGCACACCGGGCATGGCGCTGCCGGCCAGCACCTCGAGCGGTAATTGTTTTACACCCCAGTCTTCGCGGCCCTGCCTGGCGAATTGTTCCCCGATCTTACTGCCGAGAGATACGCTTTTGCTTAAAAATGCCTGCGAGTATTGGGCAATAATAATTGCTGTTTGCGGGTCATTTTCATTAAGGAGGCCTGTTTCATTAGTAACATTATCGCTATGCTCACCTATAGCGTTTTCTTTCTGGTAGTTGCGTTTCAAAGCCAGAACATAATTTTCCACGCCACTTCTTTTGGTTTCGTGGTGGCGGATGGAGCGGTAAACAGGTGTCCGCACATTTTTATGGTGTCGTTTTACAGTTTTATAACCTTCCAGTACTTTTGTATAGGTATAGGGTGTAGAGTTGACGTGGATTGCAAGAAAAAGGTCGGCATTGGCCTGGTTGGCAATTTCATGCCTGTCAACCAAAGACGGGTAACTATCTGTGGTGCGGGTATAAATAACCTGCACATCTTTCAGGCTGTCGGATATTATTTTGCCAAGTTTCAGCGTTACAGCAAGAGTTATGTCCTTTTCAGCCGAAATAGCGCCGCGGGCGCCGATATCTTTACCTCCATGACCGGCGTCTATAACTACCTTACTTATTTTCTTGCCCCTGGCAGAAAGAAAACCAGGAACAATGGAAAGCAACAACAATACCAAAATCAGTTTAGTGCGCATAATATGTTTCACAAAAGATTAAATATACAAACCAATCAAACGTCGCCATCAATTGACTATTTTTGCAACGTTCATGAGCCTGAGCGGTAAATTTATTTCAAAATTCTCATCATTGCGTTGCTTTACTGTATGTACGGCAATCATTTTTATATTCTTTATAACAAATAAAGGATATTGTCAATCTGAAAATAAGCCCACCGTTTATACTGCGGGTATGGGAAAAGATAGTCTGAAAACCGTAGCGGATACCATTCGGTTCAATGGTGGAAAGATAATCGGGGATAGCATTAAAAAAGACTCACTGCTATCCAAAACTGATACTACAAAAAGACATAACCTGGAAGAAAGCCTGGGTATAAAAATTTCAAAAGACGCGCTGCCATCGCTTATAACTGCTACTGCGCTGGATTCGGCAGTGATGGATATACAGCATAACCTGTTTTATTTGTATAAGAATGCAAAAGTAGATTATGAGGATGTGCAGCTAACAGCAGGGCAGGTGACTTATGAACAGTCTACAAGTATTATTACCGCGGCGAAATATGGCATGAATAAGGATACAGGGTCGGGGAAGCAGATATTTTCGCAGGGCAGGGAAAAATTCTCTTATGATTCGATGCAATATAATTTTAAAAGTAAGCGGGCGATTGTGAGGAACGTACACTCGCAATATGGGGAAGGTTATGTTTTCAGTGAACAGATAAAAAGGAATCCTGACCAAACCATATACGGATGGCACAGCATCTACACCACTTGTGCACTCGATACTCCCCACTTTGGTATCAATGCAAAAAAAATAAAGGTAATACCCAACAAGCTTATTGTTTCAGGGCCATGTAATATTACTATTGAAGGTGTGCCTACACCTTTATATCTTCCGTTTGGTTTATTCCCGGTGTCCCAAAAACAAAAATCAGGATTTGTATTGCCTACCTATACAATAGAGCAGCAACGTGGACTTGGGCTGCTGAACGGCGGGTATTATCTTTATCTGAACGACAAGGTTGATGTACTGACCCAGGCTAATATTTATACCAAGGGGAGTTATGCACTGAGCGGATTGACAGATTACAACAGCATATACAGGTACAGAGGGACATTAAGATTATCGTATGCCTATAATAAAACGGGGGAGGATTTTGAACCGGGTGCATCTGTGACTAAGGATTTCATGATCAACTGGACCCATTACTCAGATGCCAAAGCTATACCAGGGCAAACATTCAATGCGTCGGTGGAAGCAGGAACGTCTTCCTTTTATTCAAATAACAGCTATGATCTTAACCAGATCATGAAAAACCAGTACTCCTCGAATATCAGCTATGCCAAGAACTGGCAAAACAAACCATTTGGACTGACCATAAGCGCACTGCACAACCAAAACACGGCAACCAAGCAAATAAATGTAACCTTACCCGCAATTAATTTTCACGTAACGCAGATCAATCCTTTTCAAAAAAAGACAAGGATTCACCAGCGCTGGTATGACAAAATCACATCGAGCTATAATATGGATGTGCTGAACCGGACTACTTTTTATGATAGTACATTCAACCTTGCCAAAATTTCTCTGGATAAATTCCAGACAGGAGTTCACCATTTCATACCTGTAAGCGCTTCGTATACCATATTGCGGTACGTAAACATGTCGTTCAGTATGAACTATAATGAGTATTGGCTTACAGACAAACTGTACGAACGGTGGAATAGCAATGACCAGAAAATTGACAGCACAGAAACGCATGGATTCTATACCGCACGCGATTTTAATGCCGGTGTAAATTTCACAACACGTATTTATGGAATGAAATTATTTAAGAAAGGCAAATTGCGCGGAATAAGGCATGTGGTTACCCCTGCAGTCGGATTCACCTACCACCCCGATTTTGGCGCTTCACCTTTCAATTATTATTACCGGACCCACCTGGATTCTTCCACATCGCCACAAACCTACCAATATCTTTCGCCTTATGTTTCTTCTATTGTAGGAACACCGCCAAATGGTAAATCAGGGCTGTTGAATTTCGGTGTGAATAATAATCTTCAGATAAAGATCCGTTCATCAAAAGATACCGTTACAGGGTTTAGAAACATTACACTGATAGACGCCCTGGGGCTGAATGTTTCTTACAACCCGGCAGTTGATTCTTTCAAATGGAGCACGATCGGGTTAAATTTCAGGACCAATGTAATGGACAAGATAAATATCAGTTCTTCAGCGAACTTTGACCCCTATGCGTTTGATTACGACAGGGGCGCAAGGCTACCGCAGACTATGGAGGATAAAGGATATGGCCTTGCCAGATTTACAAATGCGTCATTATCCCTTGGGTCTAACTTCCATTCCAAGCCCAAAGGAGGAGCCAATAACCCGACGAACAGTGAAGAGTATGGCAGGATCATGCGCAATGCAGGCTATAATGACTATGTGGATTTTAATATTCCATGGAGCTTCAATGTGAATTATACTTTATCTGCAAATCAAAGTTATAACCCGGTATCAAAGCGGGATACCTTTGTTATTACGCATAGTTTAACCATGGCAGGTGAACTGCAGATAACCACCAGGTGGAAGGTAACTGTTAACACCGGTTTTAATTTTAATGACAAACAGCTTACCCTTACTTCAATAGATGTGTACCGCGACCTGCATTGCTGGCAGATGCATTTCCAGACATTCCCGTTCGGACCGAGGAAGAGTTTCAATTTCACGCTTAATGTTAAATCATCTGTGTTGCAGGATTTGAAATTAGTGAGAAGGAGGGATTACAGGGATACGCCGTTGTAATGCCTGACCACCCCCGCCCCTCCCGATGAAAAATCGGGACCTTGTTCCGGGGAGTCACGCATTTAGCTTGCGTTCTTTGTCCCGGCTTTTGTTTTTCAATTGGGCTGATTTGTTTTTGTTCTTTGGGGAATCAAACAGCCTGAAACCCTAAATGAGGAACATCTATTTGACCTATTTCCCTTACTTCGCTTTGATGCTTTTCCCGCCAATTCCTGCGACACTGTCGCAAGAATCTATACATCATCATACCAGGCGCCTAAAATCAAAATCAGAAAACAAAAATGAATTGATTATTTTTGCAAACGCTTTAATCAGATACTATAAAATAATTATATGGCAATTGTTGATCTTGTAATGCCTAAAATGGGTGAAAGTATAATGGAAGCAACCGTGCTTAAATGGTATAAGCAACCGGGTGACCATGTGAAAATGGATGAAACTTTGCTGGATATAGCTACCGATAAGGTAGACAGCGAAGTGCCATCAACAACTGCCGGTGTAGTTACTGAACTACTATATAAAGTAAATGACGTTGTGCCGGTAGGTGCAGTTATTGCCAGAATTGAATCTGGGAGCGCTGCTGAGGTGGCAGCACCGTCGGCTCCTGTTCATCAGGCTCCGCAACCTGCTGCACCGGTACAACCCCATGCGCAGCCTGTTGTAGCAGAATACAAGGCAGCGCCTACAGGTGCGGAAAGTAACGGTGCAAGGTTTTATTCCCCCCTGGTATTGAATATAGCCAGCCAGGAAGGAATAGGCATGGCCGAACTGGAAAATATTCCGGGCACAGGCAATGAAGGAAGGGTAACTAAAAAAGATATTCTTAACTATGTAGCAGGCCGGGGTAAAGAGGTTTCACAGCAAGTTGCTCCGGAACAAATTGTGCAGCCTCTGGTGATAGAATCTGTCCCTCCAACTCCTGTGGTTGCGGCGCCGGTTTATACTGCACCGAAGATTGCAACCCTGGCCGGAGGAAACGTGGAAATAATAGAGATGGACCGTATGCGCAAACTCATTGCCGAGCATATGGTGCGCAGCAAGGCAACATCGCCACACGTTACCAGCTTTACTGAAGCAGATGTGACGCACATAGTAAAATGGCGCGATAAGGTAAAAGGTGGCTTTGAGCAAAAATATGGCGAGCGTATTACCTATACACCCATATTCTTTGAGGCCATTGTAAACTGCATCCGTAAATTCCCCCTCATTAATTGCAGCCTTGATGGTGATAAGATCATTATCAAAAAAGACATCAACATAGGTATGGCTACAGCACTGCCTTCCGGCAACCTGATAGTGCCTGTAATAAAAAGCGCTGAAACAAAAAACCTGCTTGGATTAACAAAAGATGTAAATGCACTGGCAACTGCTGCCCGTAGCAACAAACTCAAGGCAGATGACACGCAGGGAGGAACATTTACAGTGACCAATGTGGGTACGTTTGGCAGCCTTATGGGTACACCGATCATCAACCAGCCACAGGTGGCCATACTTGCGTTAGGCGCCATAAAAAAGCGCCCTGTGGTACTTGAAACTGCGCAGGGAGATGTAATTGCCATCAGGCATATGATGTATCTGTCACTTAGTTATGATCACCGGATAGTGGATGGATCAATAGGAGCTAGTTTTCTTACAGCTGTTGCCAATGAACTGGAAGCTTTTGATGTTAACAGGGAGTTGTAATATTTTTTTACGTTTTTCTGAATTTATAAACGAACCCACGACGCCGTCGTGGGTTCGTATGTTGATACCGGGAGGTCAATTGGTTTAGTCAAAAATAATTCGCCCAATTCAGGGCTTTACCCTTAACCGAAATAGCGTTGACATGGTCCCGTAATGTAATCAGCACGGCAACCGGGGTTATGGGTGAATTTTCAACGTTCAATGGGACTAAAAGGTTTTGGACGTGTGAAATGGAGAAAGCAATAACCGGCTAATCCAGCGCAAACCGATGCATTAATCACTGCCAGCTTGGCCGTCAATTGGGTTTCCGGGTCGGGAAATGCAAGCATGGTAATAAAAATGGAAACAGTGAACCCAATACCTGCAATAAGACCAATACCGAAAATCTGTTTGAGTGTGATACGGTCAGGTAAACGGGCTAATTTCATTTTCAGGGCAAACCAGGTGGCAATAAATATTCCGGCAGGTTTACCAACGAATAATCCTGCGAAAATACCGGAGTATTCATTGGAAGATATTGCCTGGTAAATATTCGTTGGCAGGACAATCGCGGTATTGGCAAGTGCAAACAGCGGGAGAATAATAAAATTGACAGGAATATGCAACATGCGTTCTAAATTATGAATGGCTGCTGATGGCATCATAAAAGCCAGAATAACCCCGGCAATGGTAGCATGAATGCCGGAATTATATACAAAATACCATAGAAAGATGCCAGCAAAAATAAAGTATGCCGGCTTCATGATCTTAAAATAATTGAGGGCGAATAAACCAATGCAAATAATACCTGCTAATGCAAGGTAAAACCAGTGGATACCGGATGCATAAAAAAGGGCTATGGTAAGGATCCCGCCTATGTCGTCAATGATGGCAATGGCAGTAAGGAAAATACGCAGGGAAAGAGGCGCCCGTTTACCCAATAGGGAAAGAACGCCAAGAGAAAAGGCGATATCTGTAGCCATTGGTATTCCCCATCCCATAAAGTTGGTTTTGCCGTGGCAGAATATTAAATAGATAAGTGCAGGAAGCAGCATACCTCCGGTTGCACTTATTACCGGCATCAAAGATTTCTGAAACGTATTTAGCTCGCCTGATGATAATTCTCTTTTTATTTCAAGACCTGCTGAAAAGAAAAATACCGACATGAGCACCTCATTAGTAAAATGCAATAAGGTATCAGGTAAATGCAAGCTTGCAAATGACATGGAGCATTTATAATTCCAGAGCGATGTATAATAATTTCCATGTGCACTATTGGCAAGTAAGACTGATATAAGGGTGCAGGCAAAAATAATTGCACCTGCAGCCCTGCTGTCCTTAATGAAAGCTATTATTGTTGGTTTGAAACTCATTTTAATTCCCTGTAAAAGTAGATGTTATTTTAATGATGCTTAATTTAACAAAATCCGGAGCGTAAGCCGCTAAATAAATTTACCAATCACAAAATAAATTCTTTCACAAAATAAATTTTACGTGTGATGAAAATTGCAAAAAAAATATTTTTCTTTTTTCTTGGTTTTGTAAAAAAATAATTTTATATAGAGTATTGAGTATATTGAATGAACAGGCCGAAAATAGCTATTGCAGCGGGTTTTAGCTATTTTTGTTTTTTTATTTTTTTCAGAAAAAGGATTGAAGGAGAACTTGATTTGTTAATATGGATTATTTTTTACTCACAGCAAAAAAGGGTCCAAACTTTTCAACCCTCAATCTGTAAGTTTTGGTAAACAAACAATAGCAAAATGATTTTTTTTTTCAACAAAATGTTATCAATTTCGTCCTCTTGCTGATAAAAAGCAGGAAAGCCCTGGAAAGTAAAAAAAAGAGTTGTGGCCCTCTAATAAAAAATAACTAAATTACAAGATGGAATTTTCCAAAACTATTCTGAATAAAGTATAAATTAGATTCAGAAAATTTTTTTGCCGGTTTCATTGATGGTTTTAAAATAAATGATTTAACTTGTTGACTGTTGTTTCATAAATATGGATAAGCATCTTTACAATACTACTAATAATGTTTTAACCGAAGCTGAACAACTATGGGAGAAATGTTTGAATATCATAAAGGACAACGTTAACTGGCGAACCTACCAGACATGGTTTGAACCTGTGAAAGCTGTTGGCCTGAATGATAACGTTCTGACCCTCCAGGTGCCAAGCCAGTTTTTTTATGAGTGGCTGGAAGAACATTATGTAGAATTACTTGGTAAAACCATCAAGCGTGTTTTGGGCAGAGTGGGTCGCCTGGAATACCGGATCATGATGGAGAACAATTCTTCACAACGCAACCCGGCATCAATCAATATGCCCGGCAGTACGCACCAAAAACCATCGAAAGAAAATAACTATGTTGACATGCCATTGAAATGGGATGATCCGCATAATATTAAAACACCGTATGCCATTCCCGGTCTTAAACGGATGCAGATAGATCCGCAGCTTAATTCCAATTATATTTTCGAGAATTTTGTTGAAGGAGATTGTAACCGTGTTGCCCGTTCTGCAGGTATTCATGTTGCACAAAAACCGGGAGCTACCTCATTTAATCCGCTGGTAATTTTTGGCGGTGTTGGCTGGGGTAAAACGCACCTCGTTCAGGCAATAGGAAATGAAGTAAGAAGACTGCATCCGAATAAGTCTGTATTATATGTAAGCGCCGAGAAATTCATAAACCAGTTTATTGATCACTCAAAGAACAATGAAGTGAATGACTTCATCCACTTCTACCAGCTCATAGATGTGCTGATAATGGATGATATACATTTATTCGTGTCAGCGCTGAAAACGCAGGATGTGTTCTTTGCCATATTCAATCACCTGCACCAGAGTGGTAAGCAGATAATACTGACGAGTGATACAGCGCCCCGTGATATGGAAGGCATGCAGGAAAGATTACTCAGCCGTTTCCGCTGGGGATTGAATGCAGATATACAGGCGCCTGACTTTGAAACACGCCAGGCAATATTGCAGGTGAAGATGAGGCAGGAAGGACTGGAGATACCGGAAGATGTGGTGAAATATGTAGCGTATAACATCCAGAGCAATGTACGTGAACTGGAAGGCGCTTTGATAGCTTTGTTTGCGCAGGCAACGCTTAATAAGAAGGAAATAGATATTGACCTTGCGAAGCGTGTGATGAAGAATTTTGTGAAGACAGCGGCTCGCGAAATGACGATAGATAACATACAGAAACTGGTATGCGACTATTATCATGTAGCCTATGACCGCCTGCTTACGAAAACCCGTAAAAGGGAAGTGGTACTGGCAAGGCAGATAACCATGTATTTTGCGAAGAAATTTACGAAGCAATCACTCAAAACAATTGGTGACCATTTTGGGGGCTTCGATCACACGACAGTAATACACTCGTGCCAGACGGTAGAGAACCTGATGGAAACAGATACGGAGTATAAAGAAAACCTGCTGGAAATACAGCAGAAGGTACAGTTGGCGAGTATTTAATGTGCAAATTTGTGAATGTGAAAATGTGAAAATTCACTCATTTATCAGCTAATCCCGACATTCCAACATAAGCTAAAGAAAAATGTAAAAATATTGGGCATTTGCACATTTTCCTGTTTGCACTTTAGTACATTATCATTACCTTTGCAGTCCTTAAAAAAATAAGCATAGAATGTAAGCAAGGGCTTACATGCCAGTTAAAAGGTGAGGTGGGAGAGAGGCCGAATCCACTAGTTTGCTAAACTGGCATACGCTGTTAAAGCGTATCGAGGGTTCGAATCCCTCCCTCACCGCAGATTTTGAGCCTGCCTGACGGTAGGCAGGTTGGTAGTCATACTTTATGTAAACTGCCAACTGTAAACTGTAAATTTTTACCCGGGGAGTAGCGCAGGCCGGTAGCGCACCTGGTTTGGGACCAGGGGGTCGCAGGTTCGAATCCTGTCTCCCCGACTCTTAAGAAGCTCTGCAGCAATGCCGGGCTTTTTTTGTGTGCATAAATGGACGGCTAATATTGCGTATTTTTGATCTTATAATAAACTTCCAATGGCAACAGGTCATCTACTCGATACTAAAACGGTTAATCTAAATGAAATCCTGGGAAATGGAAAAATTTATAAAGTTCCGCAATTTCAAAGGGATTATTCCTGGGGACAGGATAATTGGGAGGATTTGTGGAACGATATAGGTTTAGCAAGCGATACGAAAAATGCTCATTATATGGGATCTGTCGTGCTGCAGAGCACAACAGGTAAAGAATATCTTATTATTGATGGGCAGCAGCGATTTACTACATTAAGCATTATTATTCTTGCTGTCATTGATGCGATTCAACAATTGTCGAAAAATAATATAGAAGTAGAAGAAAATGAAGAGCGCAGTAATATTTTAATGCGACAATATATCGGGCAAAAAGATCCATCATCACTACGCTATTCAAGCAAGCTTTTTTTGAATGAAAACAATGATGGGTTTTATCAAACACGTTTATTAACTTTCAAGGATCCGATTAATGTTCGCAAATTATCTGACTCTGAAAGCTTGATGTGGCAGGCCTGTCAATTTTTTAAGCAGCGAATATCAGAAAAATTTAAGACAAATGACGGGGGCGAATTGGCTGCATTTCTTAGTAATGTGGTTGGTGAACTGATGATGTTTATTCAAATTACAGTTGAGGATGAACTCAATGCATACACCGTATTTGAAACGTTAAATTCCAGGGGCGTTGAGTTGACCTCGACCGATCTGTTGAAGAACTTTCTATTCTCTTTAGTGGCTAAAAGTGAAACAGACCTAAAGCAAGTAAAAACGCAATGGAAGAAAATAATCGACACAATCGGATTAAAAGAATTTCCCGTTTTTTTGCGCTATTTTTTGGTTGCCACCAGAAAACAGATAACAAAGGAATATTTGTTTAAGGAAGTGAAAAATTTTGTAAAAACCGGGCAAGACGTTTTTGATTTGCTTGATCATCTTGAGTTCTATGCATATAATTATATGGCCTTAGGAAATGCAGATGATGAATTGTGGCGAGGCGATAAAGAAAACCGAAATGCTATTGCCATTTTAAAGACGTTGAGAGTTACACAATGGAAACCCCTGGCAATGGTTGCTGCCGAAAAGCTGGAAAGTAGTGATTTCAAAAGGCTATTACAATCAATAATTTCCTTGTCGTACCGCTACAATGTTATTGCAAAGTTGCAAACAAACGAAATGGAAAAGGTCTACAGTAAATCTGCTATTAATTTATTCAGAAGTGAGACGGGAAATGTTGCTAATATACTAAGTGACCTTAGAGTCTTGTATGTAAATGATGAAGATTTTAAGAATTATTTTTCGCTAAAGCAATTTAATACCAATAATTCAACTGACAAAAAACTTGCACGTTACACTCTTTACAAAATAGAAGCCCAGGAGGATGGAGGTAATGCTTACGATTTTGAAACCGATAACGGAACTATAGAACATATACTTCCTGAAAGCTATCCTGAGTCGTGGCAGAACGCATTTATGGAGGAGGAATACGAACGAAATGTTTACCTACTTGGAAATTTAACTTTGTTAGAAGTATCTAAAAATAACATAGATGCTGCTAACCGTACTTTTGAAGAAAAAAAGATAATTTATCAAACAAGTAAATATGTTATGACCAACAGTATTAGTGATCTCCATTGGAAGCCACAAAATGTAAGAAGCAGACAGGCGCATTTAGCAAAAATTGCTACATCAATATGGAAGATTCAGTATTAAGTATGCCAATATCGGACAATACTCCAATTCTAAATAGTCATCGTCCAAATAGAAATTAATGGTTTTATTTAATTTTTAGGTTAATCAACCACAACCGGATATTTCACTGTTTGAAATTTATCTTAATAGTCGGAAATTTTATCCTGAGTTGAAATAAGTAGATCAACCGTCGAAATAGCTTTTTCATTTTTTTTGCATGAATTTGACAAGTAGCGCACCTGGTTTGGGACCAGATGGCCACAGGTTCGAATCTTTTCTCCCTGACTTATAGAGAGCGAAAGAAACAGAGCGAAGAGCGATGTGACTTTCGCTCTTTTGTTATTACATGTATTCGCAATTGGATACCTGTAGAAATCAGGGGTCTGGGAAACAGCATTGAATGTTCATGAAACAAGTTAATTTGATAATGGAATAATTTTTGGTATATTTATTGCTGTAATTATTCTAAACGACAACAGGAAATGAGGAATGTTATCAATCTTGTGATTATTTGTGTTGTTTCATTTACTATCTCGGCTTGTAAAAAAAAGACCGTTGACGTAGTAGTACCAATACTTAGTAATCCGCTAGGAACAATTTCACAAATGGCAGGCACAAAACAATGGCATGGACAATATATACACGAGGAATATAATAGTGCGCACACGCACATTGACCAGTTTCAATCCGATACTTCAATGTCTTTCGCTTTAACAATAGCTAATGATTCAGTCATTTTATATGACATTTTCAATAGCATTGACTCTCTCTTTTATGTGAGAACGAATGAATTAGAGAAATCCATTTTTTACATTGGGAACAAGTTTCAGGGATCGGTTTATCTTCTCTATTATTATTCAACTAACAAAATAGATTTTAAGATGGACGGACTTAGCGACAGTGGACTTTTCGTAACCTTGAAACTATCTACTCCATAACTTGTTATTAAACTTCACGAAAATGCCGGCAAAATTATTAATGACCATAATTATTGTGTTAGTCTCAATATACTTTTTATCGGCGTGCAGGAAAACGGAAGTTGTACAGACAAAACCTGTAGAGACGCCACTAACTTACTTCTCGCCGAAAATAAATGGATTTCATAGTTGGTCTGGAACCTACGTAGATGACGGAACACATTATACAAAAGACACAAATTTTATTTTCGAGCTAAAAAAAATTTCAGATACAAGTTTTGTGGCTAAGCTTCCTAATAGGGCAGAAACGCTACAATATGTCTGGACAAATGAAATTGAGAAAACAATTTTGTTTAACGGAAGTTACGATAATTCTAACTATTTCTATTTTTACTTTTATCTCACATACTATTACGCAGATGACCACATAGTTTACGAAGAGTATTATTCTCAAAACCCTTACTATCATCATTTAACAAACATATCACACATGGTTTTACATAGTCCTTGACATGTACAGTTATGTAGGATGATTGTTTAAAATCTGGTAAAATACTGAATAAAAAACCGTTCGAAGATGTCCACTCTTCCTGACACAATTGAAAGCGAAAGAAACAGAGCGAAGAGCGATGTGGCTTTCGCTATTTTATTTTTTTGTGGGAGCAAGCAAATGGTAACATTATTCTTTCACAAATTTCCTGGTCAAAATCCCGCCATTGCCATTGAAGGTGATATAATAAAGCCCTGGTTGTAATTTATTGGTAGCTACAATTGTATTCAATGTAGTCATGTCTTGCACAATCAACACCTGGCCTAACAGATTGGAAATAGTGCAGCTATAATAAGTAAGGTTGTTCATTTTTATGGTGAGTTCATTTTTTACCGGTACCGGAAACATATCCACCTGACCGGAGGGAAGATGAGCTTCGCTGACAGCATTAATGCAGGGAGGTATAAGTACAGTTTCGGGCCTTGTGGTATAACAGCCATCCGGACCGGTATACTTAATTGTGTCAATGCCGGGAGCAATGCCTGTGGCTATACCTGATGCAGAGCCAATTGTAGCTATGGCGGTATTACTGCTGCTCCAGATCCCTCCGGAGAGTGCATCGCTTAATGTTACTATGTCTCCTGCGCAAATGGAATCACTGCCTGTAATAGGCGGAGGCGTTGGAAGCGAACTGACAACGAAAGTGTCTATGTACAATGCGCAATGGGCATGGTAACTTACCCAATAAATTCCCGGATAGGTTATTGTATCAAACAATGTAGTGTCGCCGTTAGACCATATATGATGCATTCCGCCAAAATGTGCAGTTAATATAAGGATTGGGTCTGAGTCGGAATAAACACAAACGGCAGTATCGTACCTGGTGATGACAGTATCAAGCACAAGGGTATCCGTAAAATGAAAGGTGTCTATTAGCATTGATCCGCCGCATGCAGTGCAGTACACCCAGTAGGTGCCTGCGGTGTAGAAAGTATGGAAGGAGTCAGTGGCGCCGTCGTTCCAGTAATAACTGATATAACCGGGTGGGGCGGTTATGGTAATACTGTCGGTGCCGGAACTGCAAATTGAGGAGTCGCAATGCCGGTATATAGTATCGGGAATGGAAGGTGAATTCCTGTATTTAGCCACATAAAGAAATTCACCTATTCCGGCATCACGTATTGAATCGGGCCCTGCAACAATATAGCTTTCAATGTCACTACACACAAAAACGTTGCCGCTGGGGTCGCACGCCAGGCCATTCTGGTCATCGCCGCCAGTATGTAAACTGGAATAACCCAAAACACCACCCGTAAGGCTGTAGCCTGCGATGAAAACGGGATCTGTATAAGGCGCAGGTGCAGGCAGGCTTGCGGTATCTATGGTTAATGAATCGGTATAATTGCCGCATACCCATACCTGTCCGCACGCAGCCACATCCACACTGTAAGCCCATGCACTTTTATGTGGTGAGCCCAGGGTTTTGCACCAGGTTGCCGCGCCGGTAGAAGAATATTGCACCAGGTATGCCGCAAGTTTCGGAACTGCCGCCGGATGAGTGCGGGTAAGGACTGTGGAACCAAAAGCGATAGACGTATCGCCAAACCCGCCCGTCATATATACGTTGCCGGAATTGTCTGACTTCAGGCCTATGGCGAATGATCCGTTAGGTCCGCCCGGAGCCTGGGCCCATAGCGGAGTACCGGATGGTGAAAATTCTGCTATATAGGCTAATGGCTTTGACCATGGATTGGAAATAACCGATGAGCCAACCGTGAAACCAGCAGAATCGGTATGCCCGCAAATGTATACATTACCGGTTGAGGCAACCGTAATACCTAATCCACGATCGTTGCCTGCTCCACCAATACTGTTTGCCCACACCAGCGCTCCGGCCGGCGTGTATTTAGCTACATAAGCGTCAACACCCCCTGAACTAAAGAATGTATGAGCGCCGATGGTTATGGAATCGTGATAATACCCGGTAATATAAATATTCCCAAACCTGTCGGTAGTAATTCCGCCGTCACTAATAACAGGTGGCGAATCGGTCAAATGCAGATAAGAATAGGTGCCAATATTCCGGCCATCATTTATAGCCCATAAAATCGTTCCTGCAGGAGATATCTTGGCGATAAAATATTTAGTGGCAGGAGTATAATACCATGCAAGAGTGTCTGTCAGAGTGAAGGGACCTATCTGGGTGGAGAAACCCATCATTATACCATAAACGATAAGATTTCCGGCAGGGTCGGTACTAATATTATTTAGCCAGCAATAATCTCCCCTTGTATAATCTGACCATAGCGGAACGCCTGAACTATTGTACTTGACCCAGACTACACTATAAATGGTAGGGGAGTCTATGATGCTTCCGAATGAAATCGTACCGGTATCCAGCAATATTTCTCCTGCGCCGAAAACATTTCCTGACGGATCAGCAGCCACACCCCAGGCATCACAATGCGTTCCTACCCCGGCCCGCGCCCATTGCCAACCCTGGGCAGAAGCCTTTGGCAAACAAAACGGTGGTGCAGTAAGCAAAAAAGTAAGCGTGATAAAAAGGGATATTTTTTTAATGGCCCCCGGCAAGATCTTACTATAAAATAGTGGTTGACCGGTAATGAAAGGTGAGGAACAGGCCATTGGTGGTGTATTTAATTCAAAGTTAAATATAATTCAAATAATTGGTATTAAAATTATAGAGTTTTCTGAAAGTACAGCATTTAAAAATGAGAACAATTCATACTGGTTTAGGACCAAGTGGTACAGGTTCGAATCCAGTGGCCTCGGCTTGAATTAAAACCCGCTCCAGTAGCGGGTTTTGTTCTGTATGTAGTAAAACGTTGTATACCCTGATAATATGCAAGTGAATCAACATTATAGTATCCGGGTACCCAACAGGGGGTGAGTTGTGCAAATAATGGTTACCTATAAAACGGAAGAGAATCACAGATAGGAATGATGTAAATTATTCCCATAGTTGTGTAATGATCACTATCCCGGAAGACCTCACCTTTGCCATGTGAAAATTAATTCACTGACAAATAAAAAAAACATGGGAAATCTTGCAGAATTTAATGGCAACTGGAACGAGACAAAAGGCAAACTAAAACAAAGATTTGCTATGCTTACAGACAATGATGTATTGCTGGTGGAAGGTAAGCAGGATGAACTTATCGGCAGGCTTCAGATCAAACTTGGTAAAACTAAGGAAGAGATGCATAAGATCATAGCTGAATTATAATGCCATAATAGGGAAATCGGTTTTAAACAATCAAATCAAATGAAAAGACCTTCCATTCAACTATTGTTTGCACTATTGTTAATAAGTGACCTTTCATTTGCACAGAAAACTACATCTTCTGTTGAAAAATTTGGTAATACATTAAACCTGGGTGCAGGGTTGGCCTATTATGGTTATTTAGGGCATCCGGTGCCGGTAATTCATGCCGATTATGAATTCAGTATTGCCAGAAGTTTTACACTCGCTCCATCCATTTCTTTTTATACTTTCCAGGATAATTATTACTGGGGCGCCCCTCATTATTCATACAGGTATTACTCCTATCGCGAAACTGTTATCCCTGTTGGGGTTAAGGGTTCCTACTATTTCGACAAATTATTGAACTTAAACCCAAAATGGGATATCTACCTTGCTGCCTCAATGGGTTTTGTAATCAGGAATATAGTTTGGGAAAATGGATATTATGGAGACAAGACTGTGAACCCGGGCCCCGGTGATCTGTTCTTCGGTTTTCATATCGGTTCAGAATACCACCTCAATAAAAAAGCCGGACTATTTCTCGACCTGTCCACCGGAGTCTCTACATTTGGTCTGGCGCTTCATTTATAATCGTCACTTTCTAAATATAATGGTTCATTGGCAAATAATCGCCGGGTTGGTTTTGTAAAGAAGTGATCGTATTGAAATAGTAAAAAATAATAAGCCCCTGATCTCAGGGGCTTATTATTTTTGATCAAGAAAGTAAAATTATTTCTTGTCGCTTGCTTTTGCAGGTGCCTTTGTCTTAGCAGGTGCTTTAGTCTTAGCAGGCGCCTTTTCAGTCGTAGTTTGCTTCGATTCTGTCGCCTTGGTAGTCTTCTTGGTGCCAGCGGCATTTGTTTTAGATTCCGTTTTGGTTTCTGTGGTGGTTGTTTTTTTGTCACCTTTAGAATCCATCTTGGTTTCTGTCTTTTTGGTAGTTTTCTTTGTGCCAGATGCTTTTTTAGGAGCGTCCTGAGCGAAACTTACTGCACCCATTACTAAAAGGGCTACTGCTAATGTGATTATTTTTTTCATTTTTGTGTGATTTTGCGCAAAGGTAATAGTTATTGAATTAAAAGCAAAAATATTGGCTTGTTTTTTGTGTTAACACCCATTACAATAATATACGTTGTTTAAATTGGTAAATACCCGTTGGTAAGTGGTTCTTTTATTCCGGTATCATTGTATTACTTTTGCCCTTTGAATTCACAAAATGCCTGATCAAAATCGTTATAACCAAAGAGGTGTTTCGGCCCAAAAAGAAGATGTTCATAAAGCAATTGCGAAATTGGATAAAGGACTATTCCCTAATGCCTTTTGTAAAATTTATCCCGATTACTGGGGTAATGATGATGCCTTCTGCAACATAATGCATGCCGATGGGGCAGGTACAAAATCCATACTCGCTTATCTCTATTGGAAAGAAACAGGTGATCTAAGCGTATGGAAGGGAATTGCTATTGACAGTATTGTAATGAATATTGACGATATGCTGTGCGTTGGCGCAACAGGGCCTTTCACCTATTCATCTACCATAGGACGAAATAAACATCTGATACCCGGAACAGTAATTTCCGCCCTGATCAACGGTACTCAGGAATATTTTGATAAACTTGGTGAATTTGGCATTGATGTGCACCTGATGGGGGGTGAAACCGCGGATGTGGGTGATGTGGTCAGAACTGTTATTGTAGACGGCACCATGGCTTGCCGTATGAAGCGGGGCAGTCTGGTAACTACCGGGAAAATGCAACCAGGTGATGTGGTTGTATCTCTGGCAAGCTACGGACAGGCAACTTATGAAGATGAATACAACAGCGGAATGGGTAGCAACGGACTTACCAGCGCCAGGCATGAAATGCTTAAAAAAGAGTATGCTAAAAAATACCCGGAGAGTCTAGATCCGAATTTACCGGAAGATGTAGTGTATAATGGCAGCTACTCACTAACTGACCCAACTGAAACCCCATTGAATATTGGTAAATTACTTTTATCACCTACCCGGACTTATGCACCTGTTGTTTTAAAAATACTTAGCCGGCATTTCGATAATATACATGGTATTATCCATTGCAGCGGAGGAGGGCAAAGCAAATGCCTGCATTATTTTCCGCAGCCTTTAAGGGTGGTAAAAAACAATTTATTACCCATTCCCCCGTTATTTAAAATGATTCAGGCTTCGGCAGGCACCGACTGGAAGGAAATGTACCAGGTTTTTAATATGGGCCAGCGTCTCGAAATATTCACAGATAAAGATACAGCGGAAGAGATAGTTGTCATTGCAAAAGAGTTTAATATAGATGCCCGGTTGTCGGGTTTTGTTGAAAAAGCAGAGAAAAAAGAGGTGATAATTGATACTTCTTATGGTAGTTTTAGTTATTTTTAATAGTTTGGCATAAAATATGCTGTAAAGTTTATACCGTCATTAAAACATCTTTATGAAATTAAAAACATGCCTGCTTTCTCTTTTTGTGCTATTTTCATTTACCGTTACCGCACAAGATAAAATCTATAAAACAGATGGTAAAATTATTGATGCAAAAGTGAAATCAGTAGGTAATTCAATCATTACCTATCTGCGTTTTGACAACCTGGATGGCCCGAGTTATTCTATTCAAAAAAATGAGGTTGTAAAAATTGTCTATCAAAATGGTATTGTTGACAATTTTGATAAGCACGGAACTAAAGCCAAAATCAAAAAAAGATTTGGAGATAATATCCTTACGTTTATTCCGGCTAGTTATCTGGTTTCGATTATAGATGAAACAATAAAGGATCCTGGTATAGGTTTTTGTTATGAGCGCCTGCTCGATGAAAACGGTCATATCAGCTTTGTTCTTCCGGTCTCTATTAACTTTTCACAAACGAGCGACTTTAATAATAATTATTATGGATATAATAACTATACTACTGATAAAAGCTATAATTCCTGGATGCTGATGCCCGGCGTAAAATTTTATCCTGCCAAAGCAACGCAGAAAGTCAGGTATGCATTTGGAGTTTCTTTATTTACCTTGTTGGGTGCTGAGCCTTACTGGGCTTACGATAACAGTGCCTCAAATACTTCCGGTGATTGGCATTATACTATGTATGGCATTATGATTTCCAACTCAATAAATGTTTCAATTACCAACCATTTTTATATGGAAATGGATTTTAATGGTGGTTTTCCTTTTTCCGATAACCGTTACAAAGACCGTTCTTCACTGGAAAGTTTAGTTTCACCACTCATGCAATTTGCTTTGAAGGCAGGATGCCGTTTTTGATACTATTCAGACCGTTATTTACAAAGTATATTTTTGGCATAAAAAGTGTGTTATTAATTAAAATCTAAATCAAAATATCATGAGTATCAAAATTGTTTTACTTTCCGTTGCAGCCTTAGTTATCTCCGGTAGTCTTTTTGCCCAGGATAAAATTTTCAAAAGAGATGGTGAGGTAGTCGAAGCAAAAATCAAAAGTGTGGGTACCAAAACCATTACTTATACCCGTTTCGACAACCAATCAGGACCTGATTATACAGTTATTAAAAATGAGGTCTCCAAAATAAAGTACCAGAGCGGGGAGGAAGATGTATTTGATGAACATAGACCAGGGCCACATCATCATTCGCGTAGTAGTCACAGAGTTACTTCATCGGTTCCCCAGGAAGATAATTCACCAAAGGAAAAGTACGGTGCAAATCTCCTGACATTAGCGCCTATTCAGTTTACTGAAAATGGCCTCGGGCTCAGTCTTGCCTATGAAAGAACCCTTGATAAAGCCGGGATCATTACTTTTTATTTTCCTTTAATGGCTACATTTAATCTTAACAACGGCACTTATTACAATAATGTTACCGGTAGAAATGAAAATGGCCACCAGGATGCTATGTATTATCTTATGCCCGGTATAAAATTATACCCTACAGGTTGCAATGGCCGTGTTAAATACGGTATTGGTCCATCATTGGTATATGCCTCAGGTGAAAAATCAACCAGTGATTATAATTACACTACAGGAAATACTAATTATACGACCAAACCGCATGTTTTGCTGGGTATGATGCTGAGTAATTCCCTGAATATCAATCCTACTCCAAAAATATACCTTGGTTTGGAATTCGGCCTGGGCTTTACTTATCTGAACAGAGTTGATGGCCTTAACCAGGGAACAAATGGCATTGTTCAGGGTGGGTTTAAGATTGGGTACAGGTTTTAACGGGAATATTTCCCTCTATTAGAATAACGTATTTATTTTGAGGATCTTCTTTGCGGGGATCCTCTTTTTTTTGCCATTCAGGTAAAAAAACCGTTCCAAAATGTATTTGGAACGGTCGGCAATATGGTTAAGTCCTATTGATTTATAATTGCTTTGATGCCATTAGTTTCTTGGCTTCTATACTCAGGGTAGCATGTGGTACTGCACGGAGGCGCGCTTTGTCAATGAGCTTTCCTGTTACCCTGCAGATACCATATGTTTTGTTTTCAATTCGCACAAGCGCTTTTTCCAGGTGGCTCATGAACTGTATCTGCCTGCTGGCGAGTTGGGCCAGTTGTTCCCGTTCCATTGCACCGCTGCCATCTTCCATATTCATATAGCGGTTTTCTGTATCTTCTGTTCCTGCTTCATCCTTGCGTGTAATGAGACCCTGCAGGTAGTTCAGTTCTTTACGGGCTGCCTCAAGGCGGCTGGTGATGATATCCCTGAATTCAGCCAGTTCTTCATCGCTGTAGCGGTACACCGGTCCCTGCTGCATCTGAGGTTCATCAAGTATAGACCTGTAGGTTTCAGGCTGGTATTGAGTCATTGTCTTATCGGCTTCCTTCAGCCCTTTCGACTTATTCTCAAGGCGGCGGTGCGCGATTACAACGTTAGGCTTTTTATCTATTGGCCGTGCCGCGGGTGTTGCCATAGGCCTTGGCGTTGAAGGGTTTATTTTTACCGGCATTTGGGTAACGGTAAGTTTTTTCTTAGCTGGTCCGTGCCTCTGAGGTGTTACCGGTTTAGTGGGTTCTGCTTTTGCTACAGGTTTCGCAGGGGCTTTTGCTACAGGTTTTGCCGGTGTGATAGCCACTGGTTTAGCCACTGGTTTGGCAGGTGTCTTGGCTACAGGTTTCGCAGCTGCTTTTGCTACCGGTTTTACCGGCGCTTTTGCCACTGGTTTTGCCGGCGCTGCCTTCTTTGCTACCGGCGCTGCTTTTTTTGCTACTGGTACTGCTTTTTTTGCCGGTACTGTTTTTTTAACTGGTATTGCTTTTTTTGCTACTGGTATTGCCTTGCTCGTTTTCTTATTCACAGTCTGGTTATTATTATTTATTGCTGGTTTCTTTATTGGGTTTGCTTTTTTGGTAGCAACAGGAACAGGATTTTTCCCGGTTATGCCCTTAGAGGCTGGTTTTGGCGCTGGCTTTGCAGACGCTTTCTTATTAGCAACTGCAGGTTTGGCGGCGGGTTTTGCCGGAGTTTTAGTTATTACCACAACTTTTTTTGCAGGCGCAGATTTTTTTGCACCGGAAGCTGGTTTTACGCTTTTTGACGGCTTGGCTGCCTGTATGTTTTTTGTAGCCATAACTTCTAAGAGTTTTTTGATATGAGTATTTTAAGCATTACATCGTTAACTTCGATCTGAGTTCCGTTATCAACTTGCGGTACAATCTTTATACTATCGGCCAAAATTTCCGCGCAAATATAGTCACAATAATTAATTATTGTACTTTTAAATGGTTCATACTCCTGAATATTAACTAAAATGCGGTCATTTACTTCAAAACCGCTCTCTTTTCTGATCTTTTGAATACGATTTACCAACTCCCTGGCATTCCCTTCTTCCTGTAATTCCGGGGTTATGGTAATATCCATGGCCACAGTCAGGTTGTCTTTATTAGCCACTGACCAGCCCGGTATATCCTCTGCTATAATATCTACATCTTCTATTTGTATTGCTACCTCCTCACCATTTACTTGTAATGCAAAATTTTTCTGTCTTTCCAATGTGCTTATATCCAACTGGCTCATCTGGCCTATACTCGCAGCCACGCTCTTCATTTTGGCGCCCATACGTGTTCCAAGTGATTTAAAGTTTGGCTTCAGTTTCTTCTTTATAAAACCTTCTGAATCAGTAAGATATTCTATTGATTTTATGTTTACTTCACTTTTTATTAAATCTTCAATTTTCCCTATTTGCTCCCTGGTACGTGCATCCAGAACAGGTATTAAAATACGCTGTAGTGGTTGTCTTACCTTAATATTTACTTTTTTACGTAATGACAATACCAGCGACGATATATCCTGTGCCAGGCGCATACGTTCTTCAAGGCTGGTATCTATGCAGCTATCATCCACCTGCGGATAATCTGCCAGGTGAACAGATATATACTTTTCGCGTTTGGTCACACCATTCAGGTTTTGGAATAACCAGTCGGAGAAGAAAGGAGCAACAGGCGCCATCAGCAATGCCAATGTTTCAAGGCATTCGTACAATGTCTGATAAGCACATATTTTATCATGTTCATATTCCCCTTTCCAGAACCGGCGGCGGCAAAGGCGCACATACCAGTTGCTTAACTGTTCATCCAGGAAGTATTCCATAGCTCTGCCTGCCTGTGTAGGCTCGTAATCTTCCATAAAGAACGTCACATCCTTGACAAGCGTATGCAGCGATGACAGGATCCACCGGTCAATCTCAGGCCGCTCATGTATTGGTATGTATTTTTCTTTGAATGTAAAATTGTCCAGATTTGCATACAAAGCAAAGAACTGGTAGGTGTTGTACAGTGTTCCGAAATACTTCCGCTGAACCTCTTTAATTCCTTCAAGATCAAACTTTAAGCTATCCCAGGGAGATGCATTGGTGATCAGGTACCACCTGGTTGCGTCTGCACTGTATTTCTCTATAGTTTCGAATGGGTCTACCACATTGCCCAGTCGTTTGCTCATCTTATTACCGTTCTTATCCAGCACCAGGCCATTGCTTACCACCGTTTTATAGGCTACGCTGTCGAATAGCATTACCCCTAATGCGTGCAGGGTATAAAACCAGCCACGTGTCTGATCAACCCCCTCGGCTATAAAGCTGGCCGGGAAATTTTTCTGCAGGTCGTTCTCGGAATGCGGCTCAAACGGATAATGCAATTGCGCATATGGCATGGCGCCACTGTCGAACCATACGTCTATCAGGTCCGGTTCGCGGTGCATTGGCTTACCGCTATCAGAAACCAGAACTATCTGATCTACATAGGGTTTATGCAGGTCAAGTGTAGCATCATCGAGGAACTGGTTAAGGTCCAGTGCCTTCGATGCATTAGCTTTTTCTATTTCTGCTTTCAGTTCTGCAATACTTCCTATGCACTTCATTTCACTGCCATCTTCCGTTACCCAAACCGGCAGGGGAGTGCCCCAGAAACGGCTGCGGCTCAGGTTCCAGTCCACCATATTTTCCAGCCAGTTGCCGAAACGGCCCTCCCCGGTAGCCTTTGGCTTCCAGTTGATGGTCTTGTTCAGTTCCACCATCCTGTCTTTAACTGCGGTTGTTCTTATGAACCAGGCGTCAAGTGGATAATAGATGATCGGTTTGTCAGTCCTCCAGCAATGCGGATAGGTGTGTTCGTATTTTTCTACTTTGAATGCATGACCGCTTAATTTCAGCTTCACCGCTATGTCCACATCCACATCCTTATAGTCAGGTTCGTTCTTGTAATTTTTAACATATCGTCCGCTGAACTCACCGGTATAGTCGTTAAACTTACCCTGCCTGTCTACCATGGTGAGTATGCCGATATTGTTCTTTTTGCCAACCCTGTAGTCATCTGCCCCAAATGCGGGGGCTGTATGCACTATGCCTGCTCCATCCTCGGTTGTTACAAAGTCACCAACAATCACACGCCATGGATCACCACCGGCTATTTCACGGGTGTTACCGTCAAAAGGCAGCAATTGATCATACCGCAATCCTTCCAATTCGCTGCCTTTAAACTCCCCGATTATCTTCCATGGCAGCACCTTGCTTTCGCTCGTATATATCGTAAAATCAGACTCTTGTGCTTCAGGCTTGAAGTATTTATTCAGCAAAGCCTTCGCCAGAATTACGTTGGCCGGCTTGTGGGTGTATGGGTTAAAAGTCTGAACAAGTACATATTCAATGTTTGGGCCTACCGTCAGTCCGCAGTTGCTTGGTAATGTCCATGGGGTAGTGGTCCAGGCCATAAAATAAACGGCACCTGCTTTGTCAGCCTCCACCAGTCCGCCGCCTATCGGCAGGTTTACAAATGGTTCCCAGGCATTGCGGGCAATCTCATGTAATTTTGTTTGTAAGGGATTGAGATACTCGATACCAGCAACTCCCGATGGGTGCGCAACACCTCCCTCTCCCTGGGAGAGGGCCGGGGTGAGGCTAAACATCGCCACCACCGTTGTATCCTTTACATCCTTATAGGTACCCGGCTGGTTCAGCTCATGACTGCTGAGACCTGTACCTGCAGCCGGAGAATAGGGTTGTATGCTCACACTCTTGTAGAGCAGACCCTTATCATACAGGCGCTTCAGCGCCCACCATAATGTTTCAATGTATTTATTATCGAATGTGACATAAGGATTACCCATATCCACCCAATAACCCATCTTTTCGGTTATGTCTTCCCATTTATCTTTATACCGCATCACCACCTCGCGGCACTTCCTATTATAATCCTCTACAGTTATCTTTGTCCCTATATCTTCTTTGGTAATACCTAATTCCTTCTCCACAAACAATTCAATCGGCAGGCCATGGGTATCCCAACCGGCCTTTCTTTCCACCAGGTAGCCCTGCATGGTTTTATACCGGCACACCAGGTCCTTCAGGGTACGGGAAATAACATGATGAATGCCCGGCATCCCATTCGCACTCGGCGGACCCTCATAAAATACAAAAGGCTCACATTCCCTGCGATTGGTGACACTGTGTTCAAAACATTTTTCCTCTTTCCATCTTGCAAGTATTCCCTGCTCTATGGAAGGCATATTCAAACCTTTATATTCTGTATATTTAGCCATTGGTAATCAGTCAAAAGTATTTAGTAGAAAGTAGAAAGTCTGCGAGTTGGAGAACGGGACAGAACATAGCTATCCTAACCTAAAAATGTGTGCAAAGGTAGGGAGATTTTTTGGGATATTATTGGCGTGATTTTGTTAATGTGTGAGGGTTGGTGGTAGTCATTAAAACTAGCATGGAGCATACCAAAATTATGTTCGGCAACATTATCCATAACGATTTCTCTCCCGAAATAATCTGGATGTAACCACATTGTCGCATTTTCATTGTCGTATTTTTTCATTTTTTTGCACACCTTGCATTTGATAATCAACTATTTATGCCCAGACATTGTCGCATTGTTGTCGTGTCGTTTTTATGTTGCCTGACCTGGTTTCCACAATTTCTGCTCCAATACCCTGATGCCGCCGGGTCGCCTGAAAAACGGCAGACCCGGCGAGGATGAGGTTTTCTGCGCAAAAAGGTAAAAAATTCTGTGATACATCGGGGTGCCTCGTCCTGAAATGTGTTTACACGTTGGTTAGATAATCCCCCCGAAAAATCCCGATAGCTATCGGGAGGGACACGGTGTTTTTTGTTTCCTGCTCCCGAGCTATTGGGATAAGTTTTGTTGTTTGTTTATAGTTGATATAGCAAATGTAAACAAGATATTTTATATTGTAAAATATATAATCCATGATAGTGCATTTTTGAGTCTATGACAGACAGTATGGTGTCTGTCATAGAAATTTATTTTTGTGATAAGTGTTTGGTTGTTATTTTCTTATGGATGAAAAAGAAGGTGAAATATGAAAGTGGGGAAATTGAAAGTTTCTTTTGGGTGTTGGGTGGGTTGGGTTATTTAATTTTATAATGTGTGATATCTGAATGCAAAGGTTGATTTTCAGTACCTTAATGTTTGAGGGGTTGTAAAAAAAGGGGACTTGTCGTGTATGGAATTATTAATATTGTCTTATTTTTACAAATTATTAAATGGGGATGTCTGAATTAACACTAAAACTTATCATTCTATTAATTTTTTAGTTGTTCCGTTTTTACAAATTACACATTCCATAACACATCCTCAATTTCAATATCCCGCCCAATCATTCTTATAGCGCCATGTGCGCTGAATTCTATATGATTGCAAGGCATATCACAAATATAAATAAAAAATCGCCATCAGTTTATTATGATCCTGAGAAAATAAAATTTAAAATTAGTGGAGTATAGATTTTTTACTTCGTCCTTTTAGTAGCCTGCCGATAGCTATCGGCACCGACCGGTGAATAATTGTCGAGGGTTAGATAAATAATGGTTAGTCTTGCGTTCAGACTTTTTCACTCATGCTAGAGAGCGTATCCGGGCAGAAGTCAAGAGGGGCGGGAATAATGGTCCCATCAAGTTCTTTCATTTTTGCAAGGCCTTCCTATTGCAGGGTGGGGTTACAAATTTTTTGTTAAGTAGTTCGGCTTTTTATGTCTTGGAACTCCCTAAAAGGCATAACTTTGATTAGGAAACTATGGAAAGCAGAGTAATCAATATCAATCCTGAAATTTTAGGGGGCACTCCTGTTTTTTATGGTACCCGGGTTCCTATTAAAAACCTGTTTGATTACCTGGAAACAGGTGAATCTATAGATGAGTTCTTAGCTGATTTTGAAGGAGTGCAAAAGGAGCAGGTGGTTAAAGTGCTTGAAATGTCTCATAAACAGGACAAAATGTGTTGAAGATAACTTCGGCATATTGCTAACTATAGATAAAAATATTCTTTACCAGCAAAGTGTTATTAAGTATGATTTGATTGTGGTTGTATTTGATGCGACAGATAGTAAGATCAGTTCCCTCATTCAATTTCTTAAAGTATTTGAAAACCAGGTTCTTTCTTTCGAAAAGAAGAAATTGTATATTCTAAAAGAATTTTGAAATTACTGGCATGATTGTTAAGCCTGTCCATTATGATAACATAAATTATCATAACCAATATGGATAAGCACAAAGCACAGAAGAATCTAGGAATATGGATGGATCATTCAAGAGCTAACCTGATGGACTGCACTACCGATAAAATGGAGACAACAACAATTGAGTCGGCATATACACATGATGTAATGGAAGAAGTGCTGTCGAAAAGTGAAGATGGTATGCATAAAAAGGAGCAGCAACAACATGCCGACTATTACGAGAAACTGGGATCGGCTATCAAGAATTATGACTCAGTGCTTTTATTCGGCCCGACAGATGCAAAGGCAGAGTTGCATAATGTTTTAAAAGCCGACCATCATTTCGACAAGATAAAAATTGAAGTGAAAGGGGCGGATAAAATGACGGAACACCAGCAGAATGCATTTGTGAAGGAATATTTTTCGTAATAGTCAGGCAAACCGGAAATTTTCGATTATCCGGGTAGTGGGTGGTGATTGCATTTACAGCTAAACAAGTTAAGTTTGTAGTATACTCCCTTATTTCGCCATAATACACTTTGCGATATCCTGTACACCAGATCCTTGTTTTACTGAAATCTTTGGTTCCAGCGACATGCCGGATACCATCACGCGCATTTCTGAAAGTGGTGATTCACTGAAATCCTGCATATCCTGGGCGCTCATATCTCCCTTAGGAAGGTAGGTGGAAATAATAAAGCCATCTGATGCCATGGCATGGGTTGGTGAATATTCATTATCAACAACCAGTTTGATCACCTTGTCATTTTCCAGTTTGCAATAAAAAATATCGCCTTTTTTTATCGGGTCCTGGAAATGTTTCCCATATTTTATGGTCATTTCCCAGCCATACTTATTACCACTTTGTTTTAAAGTTAGTTTCCAGTGCCAGGTCATCTGGCCTACATTATTAGTGCCGGATTTCACATGTTCTTTTGTGAAGGCATCTGTTTCATCTACGTCCAGTGCGCTGCATTTTTGAGCATAGGATATCGCAGGCATCAGGCCGATCGCCATAAAGAGGCAGGTCTTTTTTATCAGGTTCATATTTTATGTTTTTTTGTAAAAGTAAGTGTAGAAAAATTAAATTACAATTTAATAGCCATTTATTTAACGCAGGCAGCCGGATTTATAATGCCTTTTCAAAAATTGAAGTTAATAAAGCAGTTAAAATGACGGAACATCAGCAGTATTTCTAATACGCTTAATTATAAGTCGCAAAATTTATCAAAAGCCCTACGGTGTTTCAACTGATATACCCGGATATTGATATTAAAGTAGTAAGACTGAATTTCCCGGTAATTTCAATTTCTTTGTTCCAAAAATTAACTTCTTTCACGTTAAAATGTGTACATTTACATAGCATCTGTTAAACTTTAATTATTGTAAGTTATACCTTCGACTAATTCTATAAAATTTTTAAAAAATCTGCTAAACAAAAATGTCATGAAAAGAACTTATCTATTCGTAGTATTGATCCTGGCCGGTATGACCATTTATAGTTGTGGTAATTCACAGCAAAGCAATGATGATAACAAAAAGCCGGCTACAACCGCTACTCCTGCTGCCGATATGGGCGTGGGTAGTTATAAGAATGTAGAATTAACACATCCTGTAAATGCTGAAATGGCAGAAAAGGGACAAACTATTTATGGGGTGAAATGCCTTGCATGCCACAAGCTTACAGCAGAAAAGGTAGTTGGGCCGGGTTGGAAAGGGGTTACAGAAAGAAGAACCCCCGAGTACATTCTGAATTTTGTAACAAATACAGACGAGATGCTTGATAAAGACCCCAATGCCAAAGCATTGCTTACTGTATGTATGGTAAGAATGCCCAACCAGCACCTTACTGATATTGAAGCCCGTTCAGTGCTTGAATTTATGAGAAAAAACGACGGGAAAAACTAAAATAATTCCAGGTACCAATATTTCAAAAAGACATTTCATGCAATGCACGGAATGTCTTTTTTATTTTGAAAATCCTGACCTCTCTAGTGTCATGTCACACATACTATGACGCATAATTTTTGTACCTTTGTGCAAAAACTATGGAAAAGTACAAGGTTACACTAACGGAGCAGGAAAGGGATGAATTGCTGTCGATAAC
>CAIMDZ010000207.1 GCA_903839875.1 uncultured Bacteroidota bacterium | reverse complement strand
TGGATGTATGTGTCCCGCCCTTAGTTATCGACAGCAATTCATCCCTTTCCTGCTCCGTTAGTGTAACCTTGTACTTTTCCATAGTTTTTGCACAAAGGTACAAAAATTATGCGTCATAGTATGTGTGACATGACACTAGTCCATATGGCGTAGCTGTTGATGATACTGGTAACATATATATTGCTGATATGGATAATGACGCAATACGCAAGGTAAACACTGCCGGAATAATTACAACCATTGCAGGTGGTGGTGGTCCAGGTTATTCAGGTGACGGCGGCCCAGCAACAGATGCAAGATTAGACATGCCTGGCGGGGTAGCAGTTGATGGCAGAGGGAATATTTATATTGACGATTTGAGAAACAATCGTATTAGGAGGATTGACTCAACCGGTAAGATCACTACTTATGCTGGTAATGGGATATCAGGTATTGATGGAGATGGAGGCCCCGCAACAGCTGCGAAAGTGTGTCGGCCGGTTGCGATAGGCGCAGATGACCTGGGCAGCGTTTATATACTCGACTATGATACGGGCGTATATACGTGTAATATAAGGAAAGTGTGTGAGTTTTGTAATCGAGTAAATGCCCCGCATATCCAGAAACCTGATGATATGTTACTTATCTATCCAAACCCATTTACTACGTTACTGAATATCGAATCCACCAACAATATCAATAGTGTTAATATCTGCAACCTTTTAGGTCAGACCATCCTCAACCATAGTTACAACTCAGAGCAAGTTCATTTGGATGTATCAGACTTACCAGTTGGCATTTACCTCATCAGGATAAACGGCATAGAGGTTAGGAAGTTTGTGAAGGAGTAGCGACCTCTCACTGGCCCTTCCCGATGAAGGATCGGGATTGACTTCCAAAGGAGAGGGTGAAGTCGAATGAGTAGCGTAACTTATAATTTTATTGCCCGCGGCGGAAGTTGCGGGCATTTTTTGTTCAAACGCGATTGTCTTGCATTTCGTGAGGTTGCTTCGCCGCATTGGGCTTTTATCTGACTTCAACTTTCGAAATCCTGCGGCTCGCAATGACCGGCTTTTTTTGATTGATTTGGCCATGGATAAGGTTATAAGCTTTCAATTGTTAATTGGCTTGTGCTTCGTGGGCGAGCTTTATGACGATTGGTTTTTGTTTTTCTGCCGAAGGATTTTGTGCGGATCATCGTCTAACTAATTATAAAACCATTCGTCTATGTTATTAAGGAATCTTTTCGCGGGAGCGATATTGCTATTATTATCTTTTAATTCCTATGGGCAATATAATACGCTGCATATACCTGATACTTTATCGGGTACTACTTTCAATCTGAATATACGGGATACTTTCGTTCAGTTCAGGCCGGGGAACCAGACTATTACCGCGGGTATCAATGGGGCATTCTGGGGACCAACACTATTTCTGAATAAAGGAGACAGTGTGTATATGAATGTGCATAATTTTCATAATGATACGACCACCCTGCACTGGCATGGAATGCACCTGCCTGCAGTGATGGACGGCGGTCCTCACCAGACAATACCTCCGGGAACTATATGGCAGCCATACTGGAAGGTGACCAACAATGCAGCTACTTTCTGGTATCATCCGCACCTGCATATGAAGACTGAGGAGCAACTGGCTGCCGGCCTGGGCGGATTTATTATCATCAGAGATGCTGTTGAGGCAGCACTACCTCTGCCCCGGACTTATGGGGTTGACGATCTGCCGCTGGTGCTCACCAGCCGCAGTTTTGATGCGAGCAATGCATTTATTCACGTGAGTCCATATGGTGATTATATGCTGGTGAATGGTACTATGAATCCGCAGGTGAGCCTGCCGAAACAATATGTGCGGTTAAGGATATTGAATGCAGAACTGGAAAGAGGGTATAATCTCGGGTTCAGCGACAACAGGACTTTTTATGTGATAGGGAATGATGGGGGGCTGCTGGACGCACCGGTACCGGTTACAAGGGTGAAACTGCTGGTGGGTGAGCGTGTGGAGATTTTGGTGAACCTCGGCAGTGATGCTATCGGATCGGGTGTGGACCTGGAGGCATTTAATGCAGGTATGCCGTTCGGCTTCCCCGGGAGTGAGCCCAGTACTACCGGCGCATTTGGGAGCTTACTGAATAATATCAATTTCCCGATCCTTCATATAAATGTTGCGGCTGCAACAGCAGGGGCTATTACCGCTTTGCCTGCCGTCCTGGTGACCAATACGTACCTCACCGCGGCAGATGCAACGGTGACGCGGACACTGAATGTAACAGACGGCACACCCGGCGGACCAGGTGGTCCGGGTACACCGTTTTATTTTGACCATACACCATTTGCATTAGCCACCATCAATAAAACAGTTGATTTGAATACCGTGGAAATGTGGTCGGTTACCAATAACAACGTATTCGGGCATTCGTTTCACATTCATGATATTCAGTTCAAAATTCTGTCGAGGAGTTCAGGGCCTGTGAATAGCTATGAATCCGGCTGGAAGGATACCTACTACCTGGGGGTAAATGAGACGGTTACATTCGTTGCGAAATTTTCGGATTATGCCGATGATATCCATCCTTTCATGTATCATTGTCATATGGCGCCACATGAAGATGGCGGATTGATGGGGCAGTTTGTGGTGAAGGATGCAACAGGAGTTGCTACAACCAAACAACCGGGAGACTTTACCATATATCCAAATCCGGCCAACAACAGGGTTTATGTATTACTGGCAGACCCTGCAATGCAGGTATATTATATAACGATCACCAATGCGGTTGGCCGAACAATGTATATGCTGCCAAGGCCACAACTGGCCGGTGGCATTGATGTCAGCAATTTCGCACCCGGCGTGTACCTGATGCAATTAACAGATGAGCAGACAAAAAAGACTATTGTAAAACGATTTGTAAAAGAGTAAATTCTGAACCCATGAAAGGCAGATTCTATAAAGGCGCTATCCTCTTGTTGCTGGCAGCGCCGGTGATTACTTTGTTAGGCTTTGATAAGATCAGCAATAAGATGATCAGTGATTTTTCTCTGAGAAATACGGATAGCAGATATGTTTCATTAAAAGACTATCCGGATGCCAAAGGGTTTATTATTGTTTTCACCTGCAATCATTGTCCGTTTGCAAAGCTGTACCCACCCAGGTTGAATGACCTGAACCAAAAGTATAAACCACTGGGTGTGCCGCTGTTGGCAATAAGTTCGACAGACACAATTGTGTATGAAGAGGATACCTACCCGATGATGGTGGCCAAGGCGAAAAAGGAGCACTTCAATTTCCCGTACCTGTTTGATGAAATGCAGGCTGTGGCAAAAAATTTCCAGGCACAGAAAACGCCCCATGCGTTCGTGATATGGAAAGAAAATGGCAGGTGGGAGGTAAAGTATAGCGGTGCAATTGATGATAATGGAGCAGAGCCGGATAAGGTTAAGAACCGGTATGCGGCCAATGCGGTGGATGCTTTACTGGGTGGAAAAGAAGTGCCAATTAAAGAAACTAAATCTATTGGTTGCCAGATAAATTTTCGACCTCTCCCGGCCTCTCCAAAGGAGAGGTGAGGTGGCTTATGCGACCCCGCACGTCCCCCAGCAATTGTACCATTTCCACAGGCTCGTTACGTAAAATTTCCTATTTGTATCGTGTTATCTTCGGGAGTGTGACTATTTTCCGTCCGGGAGTTTCTCTGCGCTTTGTTTCGGCTTATCTTTGCAAAAAAATAAGTAATGAAGGAGTACATCTGTTATATAGCACTGATACTGGTACTGGCATCCTGTGGTGGAAAAGGCGGGGAGGTAAAAAGTTCGGATAAAAAGAAGGGAACCGTATTGAATGAGGTTGCGGCAGGAAATACCGCAAACCAACTGACGGGCATAAAAACAATTACCGGGTTTTATGGGGGTGTTTGCAAAGTGACAACGGGTACCGACGGCGAAAAGGATGCAGCGAAAAGATTTATAAAAGTGGAAATGAGCCATAGCGGAGCCTTGGACAGTGCTATGAATATTACAGAACTGAATGCGGCAAACATAGCCATGATGTTTTTTACCAGCCTGCAGGGCGACATAAATAAATATGATGAGGTGATTACAGTTATCTTATTCGGGGATGGTCAGTCGGTGGAGAAAAAGTATCCTGTTTCCACGCTGACAATGGTGTTGCGTAAAACCAAGGTTGTGATGGATGTAGTGGATGCCCTTAAAGATAAAAAGTATGATAAGCTGGCCCAAACACTGAATGCCAACAACGGTATTCTTCAGTACAATAAGGACACACTGCTGCACAAAATACAAAGGGTAGAGCCCACGCTAGGCAATGTGAAGTCGTTTGTGCCCTATGGATTTGTGTTTCTGAAATCAGACACAAAAAAGGATATTCTGCGTATTTCGGGCACGATTATCAGAGATAAACAGAATCATGAGTTCAGTGTGGATATTGACACCAATGATGTGAAGGACAAAGCGATGTTTATTAATTACAAATTATGAGTAATACAACGAGGCCTTTGCTTTTCACCCCATTGCAGATAAGGAATATCACCTTTAAGAATCGGATTGTGGTATCCCCCATGTGTCAGTACTCTGCCACAGATGGTTTTGCAAATGACTGGCATTTTGTGCATTTAGGCAGCAGGGCTGTGGGTGGGGCCGGGTTGGTATTTACTGAAGCAACTGCTGTGAATCCTGAAGGCCGCATTTCGCCACATGACCTGGGGTTATGGAAAGATGCGCATATTGAACCGTTAAAAAAGATAACCAGCTTTATTGAGCAACAGGGCAGTGTGCCGGGGATACAACTGGCACATGCGGGGAGGAAAGCCAGTGTTACCGAGCCATGGAACGGAGACAGGTTTATGACGGTTGAAGAAGGTGGCTGGAAGACGGTGGCGCCAAGCCCGGTAGCATTTTCGGAAGAAAAGGATACGCCTCTTGAGCTGACTGCGGAAGAAATTGAGCAGATAGTGTTGGATTTTAAATCAGCGGCAGGAAGAGCATTGCAGGCAGGTTTTAAGGTGATAGAAATACATGGAGCCCATGGTTACCTGATCAATGAGTTTACTTCTCCGCTAAGTAACAAACGAACAGATAATTATGGCGGGTCGTTTGACAACCGGATCCGTTTTCTGCTGGAGGTAATAGAAGCAATAAGAAGTGAGTGGCCCGGGGAACTGCCGTTGCTCCTTCGCATTTCTGCAAGCGACTGGGCGGAAGATGGGTGGAATGTAGCGGATTCTCAAAGACTGGCAGAGATTGTAAAAGATAAAGGAGTGGATCTTATTGATTGCTCATCGGGAGGTGTGGTGTCTTATGCTAAGATACCGGCAAAACCGAATTACCAGGTGCCGTTTGCAGCAGCGGTTAGAAAGGCGGGAATATTAACCGGGGCAGTAGGCATTATTGTAACCGCTGAACAAGCCGAAGCTATTTTAACAAATGAGGAGGCCGACCTGATATTTATGGCGCGGGAGCTATTGCGTGATCCATATTTTCCATTGCGGGCGGCGAGGGAGTTGGGGTATGATGTGGCGTGGCCGGTGCAGTATGAAAGGGCGAAGAGACCAGTAAAACCACGCCCCTGAATCTCTAAGGGGGACCATACATGTAACTAAAGACAATGGCTACAGCAATTGGTTATCAATTTAGCAAAATTGTTTTTTAAAGGTTAATCGGAGATCATTTATGCGGGTTTATTTATTTTTGATATTGGGCGTGGTGTTATTTTGCCTTGGATGTTTTTCGGAGCATAGAGCGGTTTATACCAGAATGATGCGGTTTGGAGATAGTTTGCCGGGGACCGGATGGACACAGCAGATGTTTGATTCAATAGGAATGAAACAGGTGAAAAATACCAATAAACAATTTTATTTCAGGTTCGGCATAGAAGGTGAATCTGTAGCTGTAGACATTTGGAGCGATGATATGGTGAACTACCACGCGCAGCTTTTTTGCTATATACATAATGAGTATAAGAAGAAAACCAGGTATTTCGGAATGGCTTTCCCGCTTGGCGACAGCATTGCCAACAGGATTGTGCATTTATTTAATGATTTAGGTATTGCAGCAATAACTGATGTCGAAGCAATGCAAGGATATAACTATAAAGGAATACGAAACGACACGATCGTTATATATGAATTACTGAACGCCGGAAAATACACGTATAAAGTATATGCCGGCAGCCATGTATTTTTCAGTATCGAAGAAGCGAAGCGGATTGATTCCTTCAGCAACTATATTTATACCAGCACCGGTATGTCGGATACCTACGATAAATTTATAGATTACCTGCCTGACGGGGTATATAATAAGGGCAAAGTAGCAATTGTTAAATATCCGTATAATTGATCTTCAACCTACCTGATCGCCAATAACTGTAGCGGCTCTTTTGTGGCCATTCGTTCGCTGCACTTTGCTAACACTGTAGCAATGTGGCTTGCTGAAAGCTGACCTATCTACGCTGCCGTTTTCTTTCGTGAAGTTATTACACGTACATTGTCGAGATTCACATGTTGGCGGGCTTTCCAAAGATCGAAGTCCTTCTGTAAATTGATCCAGATATCACTGCTCGTTCCAAACGCCTTGGACAATCGCAATGCCATTTCTGCGCTGATACCCTGGTGGCCGTTCACAAGCGCTGAAACAGTTTTAGGGGTAACGTCCAGGTCGTTTGCCGCCTCTTTGATGCCAATACCCATGGCGTCCATGAACAACGTTTTCAATATTTCTCCGGGATGTACAGGGGGCATTTCGCGTTTTAGCATAAATTTTCGATTTTAATGATAATCCAGGTAATCTACCAGGTGGGCATCGCCATTCCTGAATTCAAAGATCAGGCGGTAATTGCCGGAGACCGAAATTGACCAGAAGCCTTTTAGCTCGCCTTTTAACTGATGCAAATTTGCGCCTGGGAGGGCCATATCCGCAATACTGGCTGCCTTATTCAAATAGGTCAATAAACTTTTGAGCTTCGCAACATGAGCAGGCGGCAACTTTGATGGATCATTTTTTGTCCATAACAGCCGCAAACCCTTGTGTTGAATGCTCACGATCATGCGCAAAGATAACGCATAACGTTATCCGTTACAAGTTTTTTTTCGCCGCGAATGCGGCCTTTAAGGTGCTGGAATTACTACAAGATTTTCTGGAAAATATTTTTTCAGCGTGTCAAGCAAGATTAGTTTCATTTCATCACCCGTTTTATTCTTATAAAAGCAGGGAAGATTAATTAATCGCCAGTAACTGTAGCGGCTCTTTTTTTGCCTGCGATTTGATGCCTGCTATCATGCCCAGGATTTTTTGTTCCCATTCTTCCGGTATTTCGGAATAGTGTGCTGCCGCCATGGCTTTTACCCAGGCTGTGCAGTTCATGTTATTCTTAAGTTTGTGGTAGAATCTTTTACGGGTAAGCAATTCGCAAAAATCGAGGTAGGACGCATAAACATTGGGGTATTGCTTATAGCGGCTCTTGAAACCACTCTTCGTAACAAAGTTGTTTTCACCTTCAATGCCAAAATGGTTATTCAATACCTTTGCAGCAGGCCCCACGCCACCTGACGATTCAATGGTGGCAACCGCCAGTATCAATGGCGCCGGTATTCCGTAAGTATGGGAGAGTATTATTGCTATTGCCTTATGATTGGAAATGTAGGTACTGTTCTGTGCATTTGCCGACAGTATCATCACTAATAATCCCAGTAAGAGTAACTTCCTTTTGAGTATTCTTTTTATCACCATCATGCGCTGCAATTTTTAAATCAATTCGTGAAAAAAGTAAATCGGGGGTGTAAAAGTAGCATATTTAACATAGGTTGTTAGCGCTCCAACCAAAAATTAACATATGCATGATTGTGGTTATAAATTAGTAATGGAGGCCTTTGCAGCCAATTTGCTACCTTTGGTGCATGCCATCAACGCTTGTTAAGGCCTCTCCGGAGGCTGTGAAAACCGCAGGAATTTACCTGCATATCCCGTTTTGCAAACAGGCTTGTGTGTACTGCAATTTTCACTTTTCCACCTCTCTGAAACATAAAGACAGCATGGTGGATGCAATAATCAGCGAGCTGAAAATGCGCCGCGATTACCTGGAGGGGGTGGCTGTTGAGACTATTTATTTTGGCGGCGGAACGCCATCCCTGTTATCAGCAGATGAGATCAAAAGGATTATTGATACCATCTATGAATACTATAGCGTGGGTGCACTGCGGGAGGTTACCCTTGAGGCCAACCCTGATGACCTGGACAAAAACTATCTCAAATCATTATCGCATAGCCCGGTTGACAGACTGAGTATAGGTGTTCAGTCGTTCAGGGATGAAGACCTGCAATATATGAAGCGGGCGCATAATGCAAGCCAGGCGGATTATGCGATAAAAGCGGCACAGGATGCCGGGTTTAGCAACCTTACTATAGACCTTATATATGGAACACCCGGATTGACAGATGCAGGATGGAAACAAAACCTGAAGCAGATGGGTGCATTGAGTATACCACATTTCTCTGCTTACGCACTAACCGTTGAGGAGAAAACAGCATTGCACCATAATATCCTTCATAAAAAAATGGCGCCTGTGGATCCGGAACAGGCCGCAGGGCAATTTGAGTTGCTGATGGAACAGGCTGAAGTGATGGGGTATGAGCAATATGAGATTTCCAACTTCGCGGTGCCGGAAATGTATGCAATACATAACACCAATTACTGGAGTGGACTGTCCTACCTGGGTATCGGGCCATCGGCGCATTCATTTAACGGGACCAAACGTAGTTGGAATGTGGCCAATAACGCCCTTTATACCAAGGGCATTCTTGAATACCATAAGCCGGTTTTTGAGGAAGAGCAGTTAACCCCTGTTCAGCACCTCAATGAGTACATAATGACCTCGCTGCGCACCATGTGGGGCTGCGACCTGGATAGGGTAAGCCGTGATTGGGATAGCCAGTTTGCAACACAGTTAGAAAAAGGAAGCCATTTATTCCAGGAGAAAAAGTGGATGGTGCAGAAGGGCAGGACACTGGTATTGACGAGCGCGGGGAAATTGTTTGCGGACAGGATTGCGGGGGAGTTGTTTGCGGGGGAGGAATAGGTTCAATCAGACAAATAGACTGCCAATGGAAAATTTCTGATCAATTATAGACGTCTCTCCTATTTCCTGCATGGTGAATATCAACTATTCGTATAGCATCGTCGATAGCGTACAGTACCCTATAATCACCAACCCGAATCCGCCACAAATCCTGGTTGTTATTTACAAGCTTTTTGCAACCTGCGGGACGCGGATTCTCAGCAATATCTTCTATTTTTTTTGCTATTGGGGTAACAATTGAAGCCGGCAATTTCTTAAGCTCTTTTCTTGCTGACGGCTTTACTACGATTTGATAAATGGATCTTTCCTTCTTTTACTAATTCTGCTTTTACACTTTCCCAGGGTATACTTTTTTCGTCCTTTCTTGCTTCGGCCAAAATAACGTCTAACAAGTCTTCCAAAGCATCCCTGTCGTACTTAGCAATTCCATTAAGGTCAATTTGTGCATAACGTCTGTTGTGTGTTTCATCAGTAACAAAACTTACTCCTTTCATACAATTGTCTTTATCACAAATTTAGTCTTTTATATGATTAATTATCTCGGTGTAGATAAGATAACGGGCATATTTTAGCACTAATTACTTAGCTGCATAAGGAATAATCCAAATTCACTCAGCACGCCACAACCCCTTCCTAATTGTTAAATCTTCCTATCAGAATTTGCACTATACAATAAAATGTGGGGGAAGTTGTTACTTTTGGTGACAATAATTTAGCCCACATGGCATTCTGGAAAAAAAAGGAATCTACTGATACTGAGCAAAAAAAGAAAAAGCCTGTATGGCGCGAATGGCTGGACGCCGCACTCTTTGCTATCGTTGCCGCTACGCTGATACGCACCTTCTTTTTTGAAGCATACACCATACCAACAGGTTCCATGGAAGGAACCATGCTGGTAAATGATTACCTGTTTGTGAGCAAACTGGCCTATGGTCCAAGGGTTCCAATGACGCCAATTGCCGTGCCATTGGTGCATAATACTATGCCAATGCTAAGCGCCGGAGTAATAAGAATTATTGTCATTATAGTTGCTGTTCTTTTTGGCAGTTTCATTTTTAAGAAAGGACCTTCCGGTAAGGTCGAAACAAGAAAACAAAATATTAAAAAAGCAGTCATCGGATTTTTTACCGTTTTGATATTAGTAGCTCTTTATTGGAATTTTTGCGCAGGTAATAAATCTTATACCGACTCGGTACAATGGAAATATCACAGAATCTGGGATTGGGGTAAAGTGGAGCGCAACGATGTGGTAGTTTTCAACTATCCTGCCGGTGATACCGTTATTGCCGAAAATCCGGAAAACGGTGACTTTTACCGCGAATGCCGGATGTATGGCCGTGAAAAGACCATAAATCATTCCAATTACACCATCATTACCCGCCCTGTTGATAAAAAGGAGAATTATATAAAACGTTGTATCGGTTTGCCGGGCGATGTGCTGGAAATAAAAGACGCAAGGGTATACATAAATGGGCAACCTAATGAATTATATCCTCATTCGAAACTGAATTACATGGTAAAAACATCAGGAAGGATGCCCCTTGTTGAGGATAATTTAGAAATGGTACTGATGATCAACAACGGCCAGTACCTGTATAATTTAGAGAATTGCCAGGTAGATGAAATGAAAAAGGCTTCGAATGTAACATCCTGTGAAAAATACATTGGTTATGGGTCAGGTGTAACACCTCCGGAACCCAGCGAATGGGTATTCCCTTTCGATACTGCAAATTATAAATGGAACCGCGATAATTTCGGACCACTGACCATTCCTAAAAAAGGAGTAACAATTAATCTGACACCTCAGAATATTGCCATTTACCGGCGTGTCATCAGGAATTACGAGGGTAACAAACTGGAAGAACAGAATGGTAAGTTCATTATCAATGGCAAGGAAGCAACCTCTTATACCTTTAATATGGATTACTACTGGATGATGGGTGATAACCGCCATAATTCTCTTGACTCAAGGTACTGGGGATTTGTGCCTATTGACCATGTGGTGGGCAAGGCCTGGTTTGTATGGCTGAGTTACGGGGAAAATGGCATCCGTTGGAAGCGCATATTCCGTGGCATTGGTTCATTGCAAAAATGACAGGAATGTCCGGATAACATACTGTGTGTTCCTATTAAAATCGTCCATAATCCGATTTTTATCATTTTTCTTTTGGGTTAACAGTAGTATATTGCATTCCATGCAGTTTATGGGTATTCCCGGTTGTAATTGCCTGAATTATTTTTGTCGAACCTGTTAAGAAACAGGTTCATAAATTAATATGCTATTTTGGAATTAACTAAAAAAAAAGCCGCTAAGCGCTTATTCGAAGAAGATAATAAACCCGCAGTAGACGCAATAAAAGATGCACAGTATATCGCGTTTGCGCCCTACATATTTCAGGCCTCAGTACTGCTGCGCGATAAAGGAATCCTGAAATTTGCCGAAAATGCCCGGACCGCCGGTTGCACAATAAGAGAAGTAGCCGATTCCGTACATCTTCCCTATTATGGTGTGCGGGTGCTTATGGAAGCCGGGTTAGGTATAGGCCTTTTGTTCCGGAGGGAGGGCAGGTATTTTTTATCAAAGACAGGACACGTATTCATCAACCATCCCATGGCGCGCATAAATACTGACTTTATGCGTGACGTATGTTATGATGGTGCGCAGGACCTTGAGGCTTCCATAGTTTCAGGAAAACCTGTGGGGCTGAAGCATCTGGGCGATTGGGATACTATTTACCAGGGTTTAGCGATGCTGCCCGAGCCTGCAAAAACAAGCTGGTTTGCCTTCGACCATTATTATTCCGATCAGGCCTTTCCTGAAATTCTTCCGCTGGTTTTTGAAGCAATGCCTGCCAGAATATTAGACATCGGGGCAAACACAGGCAAATGGGCATTGGCTTGCCTGGAATACAATAAAGATGTGCATATCGGACTACTGGATCTTAAGATTCAGCTTGATGTTGCTAAAACGAATATTGAGCAGGAAGGATATGGTGAAAGAGTAAGTTATCATCCGCACAACATCCTGGATAATGACCTGAAACTACCCGGAGGTTATGAGGTAATGTTCATGAGCCAGTTTTTAGATTGTTTTTCTGATACCGAAATCGTGGCTATACTGAACAAGTGTTATGATGCGTTGCCGGATACAGGCCGTATTTTCATCAATGAAACTTTCTGGGACTGCCAGCGTTTTGAAGCCTCTTCCTTCAGCCTGCAAATGGCCTCTTTGTATTTTACTACAATGGCGAACGGTAACAGCCAGATGTATGATAGTGAAGTGTACCTTAAACTGATAGATAAAACAGGATTTGAAGTAGTCAGGCAATGTAATAACATTGGTCTGAGTCACACTATACTTGAATTGAAGAAAAAATAATAATTGTAGTGGTTAAGCACGTTACTTGTGTAGCCTGTTTTTTCTGTTATTATTAATGTCAGAATTGTAGTCTATGAATAAAGAAGTTGATGTATTGGTGATAGGGGCAGGCCCATCGGGCACTATTGCAGCATCTATTATACACAAGTCGGGGTACTCCGTTCAGATTGTTGAAAAAATGAAATTCCCCCGGTTCGTCATCGGGGAAAGTCTTTTGCCCCGCTGTATGGAGGCACTGGAAGAAGCTGAACTACTGGAAGCGGTTAAGGCAAAGGGATTTCAGCAAAAGGACGGCGCGAAATTTGTGATGCAAGACAAAATATGCGACTTCAACTTCTCCAACCAGTTTACAAAGGGCTGGCAGTGGACATGGCAGGTGCCTCGTGCCGATTTTGATAAAACACTTGCTGACGAATGTGAGCGCAAAGGCATTGCAATCAGTTACGAAACCGAAGTGACCGGGATAGAGATATTCGATGACCATTCTATTATTACGGTAAAAGAAGCTAATGGCAATACCACTACAATAAGGGCGAAATTCATAGTGGATGGAAGCGGTTACGGACGGGTTATTCCACGCCTTTTCGGGTTGGAAAAGCAGTCATCACTGCCGCCGAGGAAGGCATTGTTCAGCCATGTTAAAGATCCCAGGCGGAGCGCGGCTTTTGAACCGAACAGAATCATAATTTATGTGCATGATCCGAAGACATGGATATGGGTTATACCGTTCTCCAACGGCAATACATCGGTCGGGTATGTAGGCGACCCTGATTTTTTTGAGCAATACAAGGGCACATTGAAGGAACAGTTCCTGAGTCTTGTAGCGGCAGAGCCGGAACTGGCTATCAGGTTTGAAAACACAGAATTGGCGTGGGAAGAACCAAAAGTATTACAAAGCTGGAGTGTGACCACCGATACCTTTTTCGGAAAAGGATTTGTGCTGACCGGCAATGTTACCGAGTTTCTTGACCCCGTATTTTCATCCGGCGTTACGCTTGCATCGGTATCCGCGCAAATGGCTGCTAAACTGGTCATCCGCCATCTGAAAGGAGAACAGGTGGACTGGCAGGCAGAATACATGACGCCGATGAGCAAGGGCATAGACGTGTTTCGCACTTATGTAAACGCATGGTATGACGGTGCATTGTTCAAAATATTTTTTGCCGAAAACCCGGACCTGGGTATCCGGGCGCAGATATGTTCGGTATTGGCAGGATATGTATGGGATGAGTCAAACTCATTTGTGCTAAAGCATGAGAAGAATGTGCGCACGCTGGCGAATTTCCTTACAGCAAAGGAATCTTCAGTGTAGGATTTCAGGAGCACGGAAAAATTAATTTGGACTCATTTGCCTATAAACCCCGGCCCTAAAGGGAGGTGTTGTAGATTAATCTTTGCAGGAGTTCAACTATACTTGGTAAGGGATAAAATTGTGAATTGACTTGATGAAGTGAAATAGATACCTGTCATGGTGAGCCGCGTCGAACCATGACTGTTGAGCACATGTTCTTAGTTTGATCAAATTGTTGAAGTCACAATTTTATCCATTGCCTCTATAGCTTGCAAAACAATAATGCCAAAAATCAGTTTGTATGGTTATCAGTCATTGGGTAGTATTGAGCGGGGATGTAATAACCCGCGATAATGTTGTATCGGAGCTTACCGGTCAAACACCCGAAGAAATTTACCGGGGACTTCAATGCAGCTATCCTAAATTCTTTAAGATGGATAAGTTATGCAAATGGGCATTCGTGGCATCGGAATACCTGATTGAAAAAAGCGAACTTCTTTACAACGGTATTGATAAAAATAACATAGCCATTGCACTAACCACCTCACACGGCTGCCTGGATGTAGACAAACGCTACCTGGAAACTATTGACGTGCCAAGCCCCGCTTTATTTGTTTACACCTTACCCAACATAATGCTCGGAGAAATATGCATCCGGCATGGCTTCAAGGGAGAGCAGCTATGTATGGTAAGTGAACAGTTTGATGCCGATGAGCTTTATTTCTCAGTAGAGCGTTTTTTGAAAACTGGTGGCATGGATGCCTGTCTGTGCGGTTGGGCAGATGCTACCGGGGACAGCCATGATGTGGTATTGTTTTGGGTGACGAAGGGTGGATCGGGTGTAGCGTTTAGTGCGGATGCTATGAGGGATATTTATGGGCGTGGCGGGAGTTTAGGTGTGTAGGCGATCCCTGTGCCACAATCCCGAGCCCGTTTACCGAAAACCTGAAATGACTATCGTAACTTTGGTAAGAGGATGCTTCCCACTTTCATCAACTTGAGCAGATACAAATTTGTAGCAGGTATATTGCTGGTGCTATTGGTGTCAGGGCCGCTGGCAGCTCAAAAACTGGATACCAGCTACTCGGCTGTAATACCATACTCCTCTCTCCCTGATTGGACGAGGGTGCGCATGTGGGCCGACGACCATCATTTGTCGTTGAAACCTGCCGGCCTGGACAAGAAGGAAATCGCTGCCATTTTCAAGGTGTGCAGGGAGTGTGTTGCAGACTACAACAAACGTATAGATACCATTCCCTGGTTCAAACGTTCTATGGAGGATACCTCATTTAACCCTTACCGGTATAAAGTGGACCCCAGCTTGCAATACTTTGTGCAAATGGTGCCGGTAACGGAGCAAAACGGCGACAAAATGGTTTTCGTAATATGCATTTGCACCAGGGACTTCCCGGTCAATGATGACTTACGCAAAAAAACACTCGAGGGAATTGATTTTGGCACATGCCATTTCCAGTTCAAAGTTGACCTTACAACCGGCAAGGTTTTTGATATATGGGTGGATGGGGACGCATAGTAATACGAAACGCCTGCCGGTGCAAATTTTGTTTGTCTTTTGCAAAACAAGCCAATTTATCTTTGATATATTTCAGCCCACATTTTTCCTTTCACAAATTTCTGAACAAGGTGAAGGCTGGAGTCTTTTTTGGCTGCTTCATAACGTGGGTCGTTTTCAATGTTATCGAAAATTAAATACTCAGTTGGCTTATCCATATTCCAGCCCGACTTTTTAAATGCTTTGTCTGAATGCAGGAAGCCTGTGTTGGGGTCTGCCAGGTGCTGGTTTTCAAGGTTGAGGCAGCCTATAGATTTATCGTAAAGGTTGCTTTTCTCAAAGTAATCAACAACATCCTGTTGCACCTGCATGGCATCAAAAGCTCCCGTATCAGTATCTCCATAACTATCGCTTACTTTAAAAGAATAAAAACCGGCGCATAGCAGCAACAGCAAAATAGGGTAAAACAAAATTCTATACGCTCGTATGATAAACGCATCATAAAGGAAAGCTGCAAAGAATAGTAAGGGTACAATCGCTTCTACCAGGTATCGGGGAGTAAAGAACACCAATGACGAAAAACAAAGAAACAGAAAAACAAAAACGACACTCAATACAATGATTTTTTGCTGCCGGGCATTTTGAAAGACATTGAGCCGAATCAATGAATACAATAACAGTGCAATCGAAAGAATAAATGTAATAAAGAATGGTACCGGCGGCAATATCCGGCCGGCGCGGGTATCATCTACATAATAGTAAATGATAACAGCGGGCAGCAGAATTGCGAGGAATTTAATTTTCTTATTTTTTATTGCAGCAAGCACCGCCAGTGCCAGCATGGGCAGAAAAAACACATACCTGGAGTGAAGAACAAAAACGGAGAACATGCAATTCATGCGAAGGCTATACCAGAAGCTGCCCCATTTATATGAGATGAGTTCGTTGTGCAGCGGATAGATATACCAGCCTCTTAAATGCTTTTGGTATAAGAGGAATGCGAGGATAAGTAGGCATGGCACGGCAATAGCAAGCAGCCGGCTTAAGCGGACCTTCCAGCTATCGCTTTTATTAAACAGGCTAACAACCGCATCAAGTCCCAGCACAAAGCCGGCTATTAAGCCACTCTCCTTGGTAAAGAACAAAGCAGTGAGCGCAATGGCTGTAAACAGATACCTACCCTGCACATAGAGATACATGGCGGCAAATACAAACAGCCCCACCATCATCTCCGGCAAAACAAAAGACGATTGAACAAAGAACATAACCTGCATGGCCACCAGCAGCAGGGCAGTAATCGCTACCCGCTTGTTAAATAGCCGAAGACCTGCCTCATATACCAGCACCAGGAAAACCACTGATAGAAGCTGCGCAAATGAATGCATGGCGATGTGTGATCCGCCAAAAATATTCATCCACAATGCAGCAGATGCGTGAAACAGCAGCGGATGCCCGCGCGACATGTCAGGATCAACAGCATTGGGCATTAAACTGATGCCATGCCTGTACATATCTTTAATGGCGGTAGCATAAGGCCAGCACTCATCCCAGTAATAGGCATAATGCAGGTGCGGTATTTTGCAGATTATGAATACAGTTAAGACAATCAACAATACCCACCTGTTTTTAATAAATTCTGTCATCTGTTGCTAAAAGTATAAAAATAAGAGGTAGGCAAAAAGTAAATTAGGTAAATTGCTACCCTTATGGAAAAACCAAGACTCGATAAATATCTATGGGCGATACGTATTTTCAAAACGCGTACCCAGGCTACTATTGCTATTGATGAGGGAAAGGTAAAATGGAATAGTGCAAACGTAAAACCATCGCGCCTTGTTACTATTGGCGACCGCTACAGTATAAAAACCCCTGCCCGCAGGTGGACGATAGAGGTTACCGGCCTGCTGCAAAACAGGGTTGCATTCGAAGAAGCAATCAAAAATTACGCAGACATTACTTCAGAAGAAGACAAACAGTTGAATCAACATACAGGGACAAGCTTTTACACCGGCAAGCGCCAGAGCAAAACAGGACACCCTACAAAAAAGCAGCGTCGGGATATGGATGATTTCTTAAATGAAGATAGCGGCTAATAAACAGCAACGAAATTACCAGGTATTGTCTTAATCCAGTTTTTACCCCCATCCGTGCTTTGGTAAATACCAAGATTGGTAGCGAGGTAGATAAACTTAACGTGAGCGCCGTTCTTATAAACATTTTCCTTGAAGGCAATATTGCGGACAACCAGGTTTTTACCAAGGCCTGAATTGGTTTGCTGCTGCCAGCTATTGGTGTTGTTATTGAGATACCATAACCCGGCAGAGTCTGTTCCAATCATGCAGATCTCTTCGAAAGGCGATGCTACGCATAACAATGGTTTAGCGGGTAACCCGGTATATTGGATCCAGGTTTTGCCAAGGTCATCGCTGTAGAAGGCTCCGGTACCGTAACAATTAATATTGTCAATGGCAATGAGTCGGTTGTTGTAATGGCCGTAGGAATACCAGGCAGAATCAGGGTAAGGAAGAAGGCTTAAATAATAATAATCTCTGAGCGGAAGGCGGGTTCCGGAATAGTCATTTGGACTACCAACTGCGTTATAAAGGGTCGCATCCTTATTGGCTGTAACTTCATTCCACAGCCCTGTTTTCTTTCTGAAAAAATTCCTGTTATGGGGTGCATCGTAGCCACAAAGGGTACCGTTAGGCAGGTAAGTATATGAGGTCATAGTAATTGGGAAAGACGATCCGAAATTACCAATATTGCCATAGGTGGCCGGGGGAACAGCCGTATCTGGAAGATCGAACCACCATGAACCACGGATACCACCTGCATTCAGACTAAATACCACTCCTAAATAATTTGCGGGATCGGCAGAATTGCTTGTAGTAAATACCATACTCCATTCAGAAATATTTATGATCATAGACTGGTTAAGGTTAAAAATTGAACTATCGCAGGTTTTAAACGGGATGTACGTTAAAGAATCGTAAGACTGGTTGAAATTTCTACCGTTATCGAGGCTGATAAATAAGTTGGATTTAGCCCATAAAATATTACTGTTTACCGTACAAATGGCACGGCACGGAAAGCCATCTGCTTTAAATAAAGTTTTTGAAATGGTTTTGCCATCGTTTGAATTATACAGAGATCCGCTGGTGTCTGAAAAAAACAAGCTGTAGGGTGTTTCAATAACCTGGCTGTTATCAATGCCGTTTACTCTTTTATTACAGCCATAAATGGCTACAGTTATGGCTATTAAAAGTCCGAATGTGAAATATAGGGATGATCTTTGCATCGAAAATATTTTTACTAATTACAAATATACTAAGCTATACTGCAAATGGGATAAAATAGTGCATTAATAATTTGGGCTTTGCGAGCTTAGCAACTTCATAAAGCGTTTATTACTAAAAAATTATTACTCGCATCTTTGCCCCGCACTTGCTGGGCCTTTGCGTGAAACTTTTTTTGCACTTATTTATACCGCGTGAAGTATAATAGTAACAAATTTAAACAGAAACAATCAAAATACGCACATACAAAGGAAAATAAATAACTAATTTATTTTCAATTATTCACTCCGGGTTAATTTTATTTGCATCATTCATCTTCATACTATAGTCCATAAGCTGGATAATGCTGTTTTCTTCGGTATTCATAAAATTTACGTCGAGGTGGTATTCAAAAGCATTATCCTTAAAAGCTCCCCCGGCAAATGTAATATTGTTCAGTAGTTTCTTGCTTTCATTGATCATAAAAGAATCCCGTGTGGAGTGCGTAATACCTGCGTCTATATGTTTACAAAACTCCTGCACATCGAAATAAAAAGCCACAGGATGACCGGGCACCGACGAGGCGGCTGCATCAGGTAATTTCTGTGATTTGAAAACGCCCTTCAGGAAAGAATCAGCGTAACCGTATCTGTTAGACGCGGCGAGATAGTCATTATTCAGCAGGATGTAAACAGAATTTTTATCATTAATTGGTATCACATATCCGCTCCCTGAAGATTGCAGGCCCATGTCTTTTGCGATTTTCAGTAACCGGTCAAAATTCTCTTTTTTGCCTATCTTAACCACATAACTAAATGTAAGGTTCAGATTCTGCTCGTTATGTGCAACCGGGTGCCCCATGTACATATCAGTAAGTGATTCATTGCGCAGGCTGAAGTCGTTCATCACAAAAGCCATATCACCGGTAAAAGCATCCAGCACAAAGTCTGCGTCCATTTTTTGGGCGCTAAGACCTAAATTAGCAAGGCCCAGCAGGTTCATTTTCTCCAGGATGCCTTTTACTGCCTTAGGGGCAATATGCATTGCCGCAAGCATGTCCAGGTTTTTATTAGGAAGCCGGGCTATCATGTCTTTATCCGCATTGGCCGCCCCTAATTCCGTACCTACCTCTTTCAGATCGGTTGACAGGTAATAATGCATATCGCTGCTGATCTTACCTTTTTTAAAGTCGAAACCTGCTGCCAGCGCTACATCTTTCCATAAGTCGGCAGAAAGAGACATGCCGATTTTTTCAGCCATATTGCCGCTCATTTGTGTCATCAATTGCTCGTAATTCAGCCATAGCGTGATATCATGGCCTTCCTTTTCGAGCATGGTGAAATGCACATTGCCCGAAATTGAATTTTCAGGACTTACCTTGAATGCATTGTCCATTTCGGCAGAAATAGCGGCAAGGTCTATGGCCGGTTTTTCCTCCTGGTCAATGTTCACTTTCCCACCAAATGGCATGTCGGCATAGTCGGGAATAGTGGGCATCATATTAATTATGATAAGCAGATTCTTGTTCCACCCCACATACATATCACGGCTAAGGCTGGCTTCCTTGCGGTTGTCATGTTCTTTAATTTCTACTTTGGTGAACACCGTTTTAATGTAGTTTTCCCATTGCCCTGCGTCCGAAAGAGGTACCAGTGCGGTTACCCTGCTGCCACCTTTGAACCGGTTATCGCTTTTAACATAAACGTAAAAAGTATTGGATATATCAAGCCCGGCATTTTGGATACCGCTCATAGCATCCTTCGCATTTTTTTCGGGAACGTGCGATTGCATTTCTTTAAACAGCTTGCTGTCGGTGATCACATTCCACATGATCTTTTTGCTCAGCGTTTTAAGGTTGATACCCGCCACCACCACAGCATCCTTTGGTATGTAGCGGATATGGTCCGGAACATGGCTGCATGCGCTGAAAAGCGTCACAGTCAGAATAACAATAATAGAGCTGTGCAAATGGCGGTGCATCATGTTCCGGCGTTTTATTTAATTAAAATGGAAGGTCGTCAATAGTTTCAGGCGATGGATTAAAATTAGGGGCGCCGCTGAAATTATTTCCGCCGGTGTTTCCGCCATTGTTATTGTAAACTGGAGCCGATGACTGTGCATTGCCGGTATTGGCCGGAGCATTTGTTGCGCTTTCCATGCGCCATGCGTCAAGGTTGGTGATGTAATTTACCTTGCCGTCACGCTCCCACTTATTGCCTTTTATATTGAAACTGACTTTTACAAGATCACCTTCTTTAAAACGGTCTATGATATCACACTTGTTCTGTACCAATTGCATCTTGGCAAAGTTGGTGTAGATGTTGCCGTTGATCTCTTCTGCCAGTTCCAGCACGAATTCACGCTTCTTGAATTTGTCACTTACTTGTTGCGTCTCATACTTTACGAGTAGTTTGCCTGTTACTTCTAAGCTCATGTTAACAAAATTTAATTATAAAACAATATATGAATATACAAAGATAGTCGGTGAAGATAATAAAAAAAGCGTCCCGGAATATCGGGACACTTTTTTTCAGTTAATTTTCCTGGGGGAGGCTAAAGGGGCTCGAACCCTCGACCCTCAGAACCACAATCTGATGCTCTAACCAGCTGAGCTACAACCTCCATGAAAATCGGACGGCAAAGGTAGGGAAAAAACCCCAAACCCCTAAAGGGGCTTCCACACATTTAAAATAAAATATTTTTCAGTGCCGTTGTTGGGTGTTTATACCAATAACCTCGCGCATGGCACTCGCGGATTCGCAACACGTAGGCGCGAGTCATCGGTGGTTGCCGGTTCAGGTTTTGGTTGTTCGGTGGTGATATTTTCTTCAGGTTCTGTGGGGTCATTTTCGGGTAAAATCATTGTCGTGTTTTCATCATTTTTTGTGGATAAGTGCTTATTGT
>CAIMDZ010000206.1 GCA_903839875.1 uncultured Bacteroidota bacterium | reverse complement strand
TCGCACGCTTCATTTTGTCTGTCTGTTCGTCTACTCTTATTATGTACCCGAGGCTGCCCAATAAGATCATACTATTGATACCAATTGTAGCTACCATAGCATGCGCCACAGTAATGTGAGTGCCATGAGTATAGCGGTTCACTGCCGGTACCGACATGAACAACACCAACAGGAGATTTGCAAACACCCAGAACTCAGCGGCAATTAAAAAACGATACGGAATCAGATTTTTCAGCCTTTTATTATCTTCAAGCGTCTTTTTAAATCCCATTATTATATTCACTAAGAAAAGCAATTCGGTCATGCTGATAATATAGGAAACATTGCGGATCCAGGAGCCGTTAGGTACGTTGTATACGTGATGGCCCCAGTTAAATATTAAGTTAATAAACCCAAGGAAATAAAAGAAGTAAACTTTCCAGCCTTCTGCAATTTCTTTCCTTCCGCTTATTTTCACCATTATGTATAAGATGGTACCATAAATCATCTGGTTCCAGGCGCCTACCATAGATCCGTTCGATTTCCACTGCACCGTTATCTCCTTTAAAAATGAAGACCTGAACCAGGGTATTTGCCACAGATTCTGTTCTATAAATGTGAGCAGGAAGAAAAAAATACCCGTTGACCACATATACACATATGCAGGCTTGTGCGCTTTTGATTTGAACCAGCATGCGAAATAACTCCAGGAATAAATCAGCCATGCGATCAGAAGCGGGAGGCCAAGTATTGGGGGAAATTCCCAATATTCCCGGCCACCGAAAATCCTGAAGGCATAACATCCGAAGATGGCAAGGATAGTACCTATCCAGGTAATAATAAATATTTTATCTTTAGTGGCAGCCCTTTTTACATCTGAAAAAACTTCGTGCTTATAATACATGATGCCTGCGGTGGCGCCGCTGATTATCCAAAACAACGCAGCGGAAACATGGAAAGGCCTTAACTGATAAAATGGCAGATAATTATTGAACTGTTCAGGATATAAAAAAGCCAGTGTCGCCAGCAAACCAAATGCGAGCGATGCGATAAACAATGCCAGTGCAAACTGAATATATAGCCGAAATAAGGACGTCATTTAGTGTGTTTTTCCAGTTCGTAGGTCCCTGACCAGTGAACTTTGTCAGCTGATATTTTACTTTCGCCGCTTTTATCTACCCACGAAAGGAAACTAATCACGTCATCAGTTTCTTTATCGCTAAGATGAAAATTCGGCATACGTCCTGTACCATTCATAATGAAAACTTTCAGATAACTTTTCCCTTTATTCTTATCCGAACAAACATTAGTAAGGTCTGGCCCCATATACCCGCCCAGGCCATAAAGCTGGTGACAGCTTTGACAATTTTTTGTCTGCCAGGTATTCCACCCGGCAATTATCTGCTGATCCGGGGAGCCTTCTTTATTATTATCATCACAATGAGCATACACCATCCATGAAAAAGCTGCAAAAATTACCAATAACATGCCCCATATCTTAGAAGCCATTTTTCCTAAAAGATTTGAATGCAAAATACCAATCTATCTTTTGTTTAATTATGAGCCCTATCATTTTAATTTATGACTATGGTCATTAACAAAATAAGATAGAATTCATTTAAAAAAGATGAATAAGTAGCGAAAAATGCCCACTGGACTAAGCGTCCGCTTAGTCTCCAAATACCGAAGCCTCCGATTCCGAATCGCATACAAACCTGCAATAATTTGCGCGTTGTTCGTGATATTTTCCGAAAGGGTCATCGCAAACAACTAATAAAACCCGTTCTATAAACGCCCTCCGCCGTTGTTGGTGTTCTTCAGTCGAGTAGGCAGAAATTCAACAAGCTTCTGGTCAATTAATACATGGCACATCAACAGGCGATGGTAGAATGCAAGATCAATATGGTAATGTTTATTATCAAAAGTTATTCTTCTTTGACGCGCTTCAAAACAGAATCCCCGGCCTAATTCAAGCAAAAAGGATTGCAGATGATTGATAATTGCCTGTTCTAAATCCGACTCATTGTACTCATGTTTTTCTTCCAATTCAAGAAATTCAAGCACATATGGATTTCGAAAAACTTCTTCCGGTTTTTAAGTTCTCTTTCGGATTTGTAACCTTGCAATCCTGAATTTGGCTGCTTATAGCCAATGACCGGTTATTTTCATGTTATCCTGGTTTTGATATGCCGCCATGATAATAAAAATATTTAAGTTAGCGCCATTACTCTCCAGAGGGGAAGTGTAACCTGTCCTTCGCGACAATTGAGCTCATTTTTATGTTAACTAAAACCACGACCAGCTGGTCGTGGCTACTTGTGTTATTCAACTAAAACAACTTGAGTATACGATTAATGATTCGCCTTATATTTCTTCACAGCCTCTGTCAGCCTTGGTACGATTTCAAGGGCATCGCCAAGCACACCGTAATTGGCGGCGCTGAAAAATGGCGCTTCAGGATCTTTGTTGATCACCACTATGGTTTTGCTGCCGTTAACGCCTGCCAGGTGCTGTATAGCTCCTGAGATACCTACTGCTATATAAAGATTCGGACGGATGGTACCGCCTGTCTGGCCTACGTGTTCGTTGTGCGGACGCCAGTGGCTATCTGCGACCGGACGCGAGCATGCAAGTGCTGCGCCCAGTTCCTTTGCAAGGTCTTCGAGCACACCCCAGTTTTCAGGGCCTTTCATGCCACGGCCACCACTTACCACCAGTTCAGCCTCAGACAATGGGATTTCTCCGGTTGCTTTCAGTACTTCTTTTACCTGCACTGCAAAATCTTTGTCATCGAAAGTGACCTCCAGTTTTTCAACTGCAGCTGAACCTTCGCCCTTTACCACAGGATAGGTATTAGGCATCATAGTGATTACTTTTACTTCACTGGTAATATTTACATAGGCAAATCCTTTGCCTGAGAACACGTTTTTCTTGACTACAAATCCTTTGGAAAGGTCGGGCCAGGCAACAGCGCCTGCTACAATACCGGCTTTCAGGCTGGCAGCAATGCGGGGGGTTACCGCCTTGCCTGTAGTATCATGAATGCCGATGATCACCTTTGCGCTTTCTTTTGCTGCTGCAGCAAGCATAACCCTGGTGAATGCGCGCGAACTGAAGTTATCGAGGCGTGCATCTGTGGTATGGAGCACTTTCTGCGCGCCATATGCGCCGAGTTCCTGCATCGCTGCATCACTCACATTGCCTGTGGCAACTGCAGTAACCGTACTGTTCATTTCCTTTGCGATATGCGCGGCATATTGCACAGCCTCTAAAGATTTTTTCTTAAAAGTGCCATTTGTATGTTCAACTAAAACAAGAACGCTCATTATCAAAAATTAAAAAGAAAAAATTAAAAATTAAAAACCACCTACGCGACACCTCCCTCTCCTTTGGAGAGGGCCGGGGAGAGGCCTCTATATCACCTTCGCCTCACTGTGGAGCAGGTTCACTAATTCATCCATATTATCAGCAGCTATCATTTTCACGCCTGATTTTGCAGGGGGCAATTCGTAAGATACTATTGTGCTAAGTATGTCTATTGCTGCCGGGGGAACCACTTTCAGCGGCTTCGTTCTTGCAGCCATAATGCCGCGCATGTTGGGTATGCGTGCTTCGGCCACACCCTTCTGGCACGAGATGACCAATGGCATTGGGCATGTATCTGTTTCTTCACCGCCATCTATTTCACGGTTTACCGTAACGGTATTGCCTGATACATCCAGTTTTGCAACAAATCCAAGATAATTCATGTCCAGCAATTCGGCCACCATGCCGCCTACCGAGCCGTTGTTATAATCTATTGATTCTTTGCCGCAGAGCACCAGGTCGTAACCTATACCTTTGGCATATTCAGCTATCTGGGCTGCCACTGCATAGGTGTCGTTGCTGTCCATGTCTATGCGCACAGCCTCGTCGCCACCCAGTGCCAGCGCCTTACGGATAACCGGCTCGGCATCGGCCTTGCCAACAGTAACGAGGTGTATGGCAGTGGCGATACCCGCTTCTTTCAGTTCAAGTGCACGCACGAGGCAATACCATTCATCATATGGATTAATGATAAATGTGACTCCCTGGGTATTGAAATGTGTATTGTTGTCGGAGAAAGCTACTTTGGTAGTGGTATCAGGGACGGGGCAAATGCAAACCAGGATTTTCATTATGAACTCAAAATTTAAATGTGAAAACCAAAAAGTTGTAAAAAGCCGGTGAAAGCCGTTTAAAACAGGGTGCAAAAGTAGACAAAAAACAGCGATTTTTGGAACGGGAAAGATGATTTTTGTCAGGGAGCCCTAAACCTCTACCGCTGAAACAGCCGGACCTTGTTCCGTGGCTTGACAAGAGCATATCCTCAACCGGACTATTTCTATTGAGCAACTTCCCTTAGAAATGGGATGCTGGCAAGCGCTCCCTAACTCCTGTAAATATCGTAATTCTCTGAAACATTGGTGTACCACCAATATATAATATACAAAAAAGCAGGAATTGCTATAATCCAGATATTCCATAAAATTTTCCCGTTGTAGAAATAATCTACGACAGAAAAACAAATTAATGCTGCTATGGTTAAAAAACCTCCATATCCGTCTGTTGACCAGGCAATTAAAAGCCCCCCTAATGCAACATAGAAAGAAATGACCATTATAGCTTCATACAGGGGTAGGATAAACGGATTTAAGCTCCTGCTATGTGCCGGCTGGCTGAAATAAATGGTTATTAAGATGATAAAAAGAATGACAGTAACTATTCTTGCAATAAAAAGAATTGCATCAAGGATATTCGTTGAATTTATAAAAAACCGTTTCATATTTATCTGTTTTTTTAACCAAAGGTCTTTGTTGTGTTCGTCTTTAAAATAGCGTTCGTAATCCCAAAATATTAACTATAAAAATACCCCCACTCTTTTCAAAAACTAAAAGTACTTTTTTACTGATCTTTATACCATGACTGGTATCAGTAATACCATTGATTCAAGTCAGAACGCAGAACGACCGGTTTTGGCGGAAAACAATTTTAAATTGACACATGAAATCAGCGGGGAATGCGTATGTATTCATTATATTTGATAGTATCCAAAACCTGTTGCAGCTTTTTTACCGTTTAACAACTATTTCGACCGTTAAGAAAGTTGTTTTGAAAAAAGCAGGTACCTTCAGTAGTTTGGCATGATTGTTGGCCGTTAAAAAAGAAAGTCATCTATAAAACGAATTCATTATGAAAAAATTTTTATTTATAGTCGTGGCTGTTTTTGCAGGTATGTTGCTTTCGGCAACCACAAATGGACAACCCGGATGGCAATGGGGTTTATGCAGTACACACCCGGTCTATCCCGGGGGTATAGACGTTCAGCAAACAGCAATTGACCGGAAGGGAAATGTTTTTGCAGCCGGCTACGGATGGGGCGCATCCATGAGTTTCGGAACCATAACAATCAGTAACCCCACGGCAGCAAGGCCGCTGGTGATCGTAAAGGCGGATTCTTCGGGTAATTTTCTGTGGGCCATCCATACACTTCATTCCTCCTGTGATGCCACCGGTATGGTCACAGACACAATGGGCAATCTATATATAGTTGGTATCTTCGACAGCGCTACCTGTACCTTGGGTACAATAACCCTGTCAAATCCCGGTTCGGCTTTCGCAGTATTTTTGGCAAAGATCTCTCCGGCGGGCAGCGTACAATGGGCTAATGTTATTGGTGACGGCTCGTATGTCAATTCATGTTTAGGAATTGACGCCGCACAGCATCTTTACATGACCGGAACATTCAGCCAGCCTTCTCTGACAATCGGGACCACCACATTGACAAATCACGGAACCTGGGGATCTGATGTTTACGTAGCAAAATTTGACACTGCGGGCAATGCTATCTGGGCGACAAGTTTCGGAGGAACATATTCCGACGAACCGCTGGCATTATCGGTGGCAAAAAATGGAACTGTCTCGGTATCAGGACAATTTTCTTCTTCCGTTATGATTATTGGCACTAATACCCTGACCAATTCGATTGCTCCCAATATCAGTTCCTTTATAGCCAGCTTTGATATCAACGGCAACCCGAACTGGGCGAAAGAAATACCCCATGTCAATGCCCAGCAAATGGTGTCTGACGCCATCGGCAATACCTACCTGACGGGATATATAGACACCAATACCAGGATGGGCGCGGATACATTCACGACCTATGGCAACTATGATATTATAACGGCGAAATTTACGACCTCGGGGGCTGTGGCGTGGGCACACAGCGCCGGTGGCACTACCATGGACATCGGTTATGGCATTGCCATTGATGATTGCGGAAATCTGTTTATTTGCGGCGAAATGGGGAGCCAGGGTTCTACGGGTTATTCAATACAATTTGGAACGCATGTTTTACACCAGGGCACGACCGGTTTGGAACCGATGTTTATTGCAGAATATGATACATCAGGAAACTATCAAAACAGCCTAAGTCTTATAAGCGGTGGTGATGATTTCAGCCGGATCGTGGTGGACAACAATGGAAACTTTTATATTGGCGGTGACTATATTTTTAGCATGGTTTTCGGGCACAGTGTACTTCCCGGTCCGCCTGGCGAAGCCCTGATGATTGCGAAGTTCAGGTATGATTCATTTGGGTGTTTGCAATTCAATCATTATCCTCCTTCAATCGTAAGTTCTATAAACCCCCAAAAACAAGAAATAACCATTTACCCTAATCCCACAAATTATAAACTAACGATTGAAAGTGATGCGATATTTCCTGAAGGATCAAAAGCCGAAATCTATGACATCACCGGCAGGCTGATAAGCAGTTATTCATTGACCGGGAAAAGTACTGTTATCGCTGTTGCCGGCTACGCTTCCGGCATGTACCAGTGCAGAATCATTTCGGGGAATGGAAATGTGGTAGTGAAGAAGCTGGTGATTATGAAGTAACGACATTATAAAAAGGGAAAGGAGCGAATGTCGCCCCTTTCCCTTTTTTGTTCCATTGAAATAAAATCTAGTTCTTCACAGGCAGATAACCATAGTTCTTACCATACTCCATCATCTGCGTAAAGAAGTTATCGGGGTACTCTACTTTTACATCAGTAATTTCATTGCCATTCATTACCGGCACCAGCTTTGGTTGTATGAACCCGCGATATGGTTTGATATTCAGTTTTGCAAAACGCGCCAGCACTTCTTTATGAAGGGTGGCATCTACTTTTACACCATAGTTTTCCACCAGGTCTTTTCCTGCTTTAAAGTCGCCTTCTGATTTTATCCGCTGTATTTCTTTCAGCAACTGGCCGAACAAATCGCGGAGTTTGTTGTAGTCATTTACCTGAACATAAGTTTTGCCGTCTTTTTTTACAAATGCAACAACGTTATCTTTTTTGCCATGTTCATATACCCAATGTGCATTCAGCGCGCGGTTGCGCATATGAGCTTCTTCCAGTTGCTCACCCGGTTTCAGGCGGGTAAGCTGTGTCATCAGGCCGTTCATCATGTAGCTGTCGTATTCAGCCATGGCTACATCCATGTCGGGCATCACGCCTATGTCCACCAGTTTCTTGTCCATAATGAAGTAAAGGCCCACCAGGTCGGCCCGGGCTTCTTCCAGGCAGCTTGCATAGTTCTTCAGTGTCTTATCTGTTGTTTCCACCCCGGGATTCAGCTGCCCTGACGCGTGGCCTATACACTCGTGCATATCGGTATGCAGGTCGGAAGCAAGTGGTCCGTATTTTTTCAGTCGTGCTTTCACGGTATCATTAGCAGCAAATTCATCCAGCATACCGCTCTTTGAGCTGCTTACATTATAAGAGTGAATGATGTTGCTAAGCGATACCGATTTTGATCCATGCTCCTTGCGTATCCATTCCGCATTGGGAAGGTTAATACCAATTGGCGTACTGGGCGCCGCATCTCCGCACTCCACAATTACAGTTATCGCTTTGCCCGTTATACCTTTCACTGTTTTCTTTTTGTGTTCCGGCATTATGGGCGAGTTATCTTCAAACCACTGGGCCTGGTTGGCGATGGCTTCTATGCGTTTTGTTTCTTCCAGGTCTTTTAGTGATACGGTACTTTCATAACTGCCTTTCTTGCCAATAGCGTCCAGGTACACTTCTATAAATCCATTCACTACGTCTATCCTTGATGCCGCGTGCACCCAGGCTATGTTGTAATCATCCCATGTTTTCAGGTCCCCGGTTTTGTAATATTGAATCAGCAGATCCAGCGATTTTTTCTGTACGCTGTCTTCCGCTACTGCGGATGCTTTTTCCAGCCAGCCAACAATTTTGTCTATGCTTGCTCCATACATGCCGCTGCTTTTCCATGTCTTTTCGGTTATCTGCCCATTTTCTTTTATCAGCTTGCTGTTGAGTCCCCATGAAGGCGCATTGCCCTTGGTATCAAACTTTGTATAGAACGCCTCTACCTCTTTTTGGGTAACACCCTCATAAAAATTATTCGAAGATTTCTCTACGTTATCAATGTTTGGGCGCTGATCCACAACCTTCGGCTCAAAATTCATATCATATACTACCGGCTTGATGCGCGCCAGGAACTTATCTACGCTTTCACCATTCTCCTTCGGCAGTGCGGATGTGTCACTTCCTTTCAGCATTGTACTGAATGATTCAAACGAACATTCGGGAATAAACTTAGCATTACTGTAATGATGGTGATTGCCATTGCTGAACCAGAACCTGCCGCAATACACTTCAAACTTTTTCCAGTCATCACTGTTCTTGTCGCCCTTATAGCTACCATATATGGTTTCTATTGTCTTGCGCAGCAGCAATCCATACTTACTCTTCTGGTCGTAGATCATATCCCTGCCACACAACGCGGCTTCATACAGGTAGTAAGATAACTTTTTCTGCTGCAGGCTCAGCGTATTAAAGCCCGGTATTTCATAACGAAGTACCTGCAGGTCGGCGAATGATTGTGCTTCAACATTAAAGTTGGGATCGTAGCCCGCTGATTTTGCCACGGTATCTGTTTTGGTTTGCGTGGTTGTCTTTGTTGTGCTGCTGTTATTGCAGCCTGTACCAAGTATTTGCGCTCCTATAGCCATAGCCGGAATTGCCCATTTAAGGTGTTTATTGTATCTCATTTTTAGAATGAATTTATTATTGGCATAAAAATACTTTAATCCATCCGCTTAAAGAAACGGAAACCTTTAAATTTGCCTGCGATATGAGAAAAACGGCACTTATTTCCTTCACCTTAGTTAGCCTCGCGGCTTGTAATAACCCTGCAAATAAAGCTGGCAACAAACAGGATGCCCCAAAATTTCCTAAATCAGGCACGATAATCGCTCAGGCCGGGATGCCTGTAACGGAAGACTCGCTCAACCATTTCATGTTTAGTGTAAAAGTTATTGCTGACAGCAATGTCAGTAACGGAATTTATGATGTTGATGCCGAAATGGGGCCAAATTTCGCAACGAGCCAGATCACTTTACCCAAAGGAGCTGAAGATGCTACACCCGTGATAAGGAAGGGTGCATTGCCTTACACGTATATCATCGGTTTTAAAATGGCTAATGATACCACCTTTAATGACCTTTACGAAGTAAGCAGTGACCGTAAAGCGACAAGAATGCGCTACCTCAAATCCTATACTTTCGAAAGCAAATAATCTGCTGAAAAAATCGCATGCCAAGCCGCAAAGGCCATAACCTGCATTCTGTTTTTTTACGCACGCCAAGGTGGAATCAATAGTATTTTTGAAAATTAAACGGGCTGCTCCGTAAGGAACAGCCCGTTTTTATCTTCAGCGTGTTGCTAAGATCAACACTTTTTTTACCTGATCAGTGTCACATCACCCTTCTGCTCTATCGTCTTGCCACCGCAGTCAAACTTGAGGTAGTAATAGTATACGCCCATATCCTGCGGTATGCCATTATACCTTCCGTCCCATTGAGCATCTTGGTTGTTGGCAGACTCAAATACTGTTTGTCCCCAGCGGTTTACGATACGGAACACATGGAACAGGTGGCGGCCATTGGAATATGGCCTCAGCGCATTGTTTTCAGCAGGTCCCGATCCGTTAGGTGTAAACGCATTAGGTACCAGCACAGTACAACATGAACCCGGATCTACTTCCAAATTCTGAGTTGCATAACAACCGAACGGATCAGTTACCCTAAGTGTGATAACACTCCTTTCCTGACGCAACCTGCCCCATGCAACAGGCTTGTTCTCATTATGGAAATAATCAGCAGGAGACCATTCGTATGCATAACTGTAACTGGTGGCGTGCGCAGTGAACTGCATACTGTCATCTAAACACAATGTACTGTTATTTGATACTGATGATATAAAGAATGTCGCATCAGGAAGCGTATGTACTTCTATAGAATCAAATACCGGCGCTGATTCACAACCTTCCGCTGTCTTTGATGTGATCGTGATCACATGTCGTCCGCTGTCTACCCAGGTAATCATGAACGGTCCTCCGCTGTTGCTGTTGCTGGTAACAATATCCACTGCATGTGAATTTGCCATCGGCAGGTCATCCACATACCACTTGAATGTGTACGCATTGTCTGACCTTGAGGTTAATGCAAGCTGTATGGTATCACCCAGGCACACATCAGGTTTAGTATAGCCAACCAGGGTAGGCTGGGTTACTACCTTTATGTTTATAGATGTATCAGAGTGGCAGAAGCCGCTGTCATCGAATGCACGCAACATTACTGTACTCAGACCGGCTGAATCAAACTTTACGGTTATCATGGAGTCCCCGACATTAGCGCCATTGGCCGGGAAAGCTCCAGGTGACAATGTCCAGTAATAATAAGGTTCGAAAAGTGTTGGCCCGCAGGAATAATATAATTGTATAGAATCGTACTGGCATACCCATGGACTGCTTGGAGCAATACAGAATACCGGTTTGTAAACGATCTCTACTTTTATTGCCGCACTGTCGCTCTGGCATTGGTTCACCCATTGGCTTACCCACCATGTAGTTGTTCCCTGTGGTATCCAGGTGTCCGGAGTCGGAGCGCCTGATAACAGTACAGTGTTCTTATACCATGACAGGTTGGTTGAATTCCAGAGGCTATCCACGAAGTAATTCAACGGCAGCGGATTCATATCTTTCTGGCAGTACCTCGAATTCCTTGTTACCGGCGCATCAGGTTTAAGCCTGACTATTATCTGCACTTTAGCGCTGTCACTTACACATCCGAAGGTAGTTGTTTCAGTTATATAATAGTATGCCGTATCAGGTGCTATTGATGTATTAGGTATGGGCGGAACTGTGCTTGCCGGAGGCCAGCCGGGTCCCCAATACCGTAATACTGCGGCCAGATCGGTCGTATCTACGTTCAGCAGTCCGGAATCCACTTTCACCTTACCATTGAGGTCTATCTGATGTGGCGTCTGGAACTGGCAGTACCAATCATTTACCACATCCGGCTTGTTAGGCTTTTGGTGGACCCAGATGGGTACATAGGTCCTTGGCCCTTCACAGCCTGAATCAAACTGGCTTACATAATATTTATACTTACCGCCTGTTGGTACTATATTGAGATCAGGTATCGGTTCTGATGTAGAATAGCTGCCGCCGGGCGCAGGTACTGTATACCACCGTGGTACGCCTGAAGAGGTAAGCGATAAGGTAAGCGGAAGAAATGGACCTACATGCTGGCAATACGCGAAGTTACCGCTCACAGCAGGCGCAGCCGGGGTTGTTACCACCCTGATGCTTATAGTATCGCGAATGCTTTCACAACTGCCGTTTTTCTGGCTGAAATAATAGGTATATAATCCCGGTGTGCCGGTTGGTACAGAAGGTGCAGTTGTATCGCCTACCCCACCCGTGGGTGCAGTGTACCAGAGTACATAACCTCCGGGGGAAAGTCCTGTAATGGTCCATGGTACCCATGTCTGGAACTGGCAATATTGCTGATCTGTAATAATTGGTGGACGCGGCTGGGTTATCGTATCCGCATAGGTCGTCGCCGTATCCTTGCAGCCAAACGGTGAGGCAACAATAACACGGTAAGTACCCACATTTGCCATTGTGAATGGCTGTATGGACGGATTTTTCAGTGACGATGTAAATGCCGGTGGCCCTGACCAGCTATAGGTCATACCCGACATAGCAGGATTGACATCGAGCAGCAGAGTATCAACTATACCCAGACACAATGGTGAGTTATTTGAGGCTATTACATCCGGTTTGTGATGGACGGTAACAGCAAAACTGTCCGGGAAGCTTATGCCTCCCACGGTCTTTGTGACATAAAATTTTCCTGAATCAATATAGGTAGCCGGGAAAATGAATGGATTTTGCAGTGTACTGGTATATCCTCCCGGTCCGGTCCATGAATAGGTTGCACCGGTAGAATCTCCGATATGCCTCAAAAATAAAGTATCACCGTAACAAGGGGCATTGGCCCTTACTGTGTTACAGGTAATGAAGGTAATATACATGGTTCTTGTCTGGCAGGTCCATGCATCAGTTCCTGTAACTGTAAAGGTAATTACCGGAGGAAGAGCGGTGGTAGTAACAAGCACGTGAGCACCTGTGGTTGCAGAAAGCCCTGTACCGGGAGACCAGGTCCAGCTACTCCAGGTCCAGCCTGTTTCATCTGCATAAGGTAAATCAACAGGCACCAATGTAAGACCAGGATTTAAACATGCATTGTAGGTATCCAATACTACATTCGGATAAGGCGCCGCTGGACCTACAAGTGGTCCGCCGCCAATTCTAACAGAAGGTTCAGGGAATGCGCCGATGCTGTCAATGCCGTGCCATCCGTTGAATACATACGCATAGGAAAGTACGTCGCTGTCGCCGGCGGCAATAGAGCCGGTTCCAGGGCAACGACCCAGTTTATAAACAAGTCCTATTCCGATATCACCCGGATCAGGCGCTCCTACTGTGTAGGATGCAGTTCCATAAGTCATATTCCATACTGCTGCCAGATCCTGCGCTACTGTCAATCCCCAGGCATTATATACACATGCAACCGCACGGGCATCCTTGGTGCATAATGTTAATGGAGGGTTAGTGGAGCTGTATCCGGTGCCTGTTACCGCAACCCGATGGTCTACGTCGTTTTGTGCATTAACGGTATTCATTGTCGGGAAACCGCCACCGGGCCATGTCTCATCATTATCAGGGTCGCATGAACGCCAGTAATAAACGCCGGTAGCTGCGGTAGCTGAGGTATTGTAAATTTTAACTGTTACTGTTACAGCAGATGCATAAGTATCAATACGTGTTTCCTGCCTGATAACCAGGGTTGTTGCACCCTGATTATAATTCCCGTCCCACAAACATTTTACGGTCCCTCCCGAATTGGAATAAGAAACTAAGCCAGCGCCGGTCATTGTACAGGCACCGGAGTAAGTAGAAGGTGTTCCCGAATAAGGAATTGCGTACTGCTGTGAACGTGTACCATTCATCTGGATTTCCCAGCCTTCAAACGGAGAACCGGGATAGGTGTAATCACCCATAAAAGCGGGCGTACCCACCGACCAGCCATCATGGCCATAATCGTACACTTCAGCTAACGGAACACCAGGCGTCCATGTGGTACCACCATTATGCGGATGGTAGCCCGCTGGCGGGGCCACAGTACCAAAACCGGCATTTGTTGAAAGGCCGATTTCAAGATAAGCTCCCTGCAGGTAGCAGTTAACACCTACCATCTGAGCCCGGCTGGTATTGTAAAAACATAGGGTGAGCAAAATAAGTGCAATGCCTGAGTACTGTTTTTTCATAATCGTATTATTAAGTTAATCGGAAGAATCCTTTCAATGTTATAGTATAATTTGCATAATTTGGGTTATAAATATACTTAAGTTTGTGTAAAGTAGTAATTTTTTCCTGAACAATAGCAAAAATATTTTTCTTAATTAACTATAAGTTATTATATCGAATTATATATTCATTCATTTCATAATAGCAATTGGCCAATATCCTATAGTAAGACGGATAAAAAATAGTATAGGGTTGGAATTCAACTATATATTTATCTTAGCAATGTAACATTTTCCTCCTGTGTTCCTTTTGCCCATCCTTAAAAGTAGCGTCTATAACATAAACATATCGCCCACGGGCTGCTCTGTATTATTGAGTCTGCCATCCCAACCTGACTCCTCAAGATTTGTTGTTTCAAAAATCAACTGGCCCCACCGGTTGTAAATTTCCATCCTGAATGAAGTAAGCCCTTTAGCTAAAAACTGCCTCGGAAAAAAATAATCATTCAACCCATCTCCGTTTGGTGTGAATACACTAGGTACATTCATGTAGCAGTCATTCTGCACCAATATGAAATCCGTTCCTTAGCAACCTTTCACTGTTACTTTCACAGAATAGTAACCGGGCGTTGTGACCGCTATTGCAGGTGTAGTCTGGCCTGTATTCCATTTCCAGGCAGCAAGCGGAATATTTGCATCATTGATGTCTCTATCAGTCCTCCGTACGAAGTGTTAGTGAATAGTACAGTATCACCCTTATACCGCAAGTGAATTCCCCGAGACTTCTTTGCTCCCGTGATCTCAGGCAATAAGGGGCTTTTTATAGATTGGCACTGTAGAACAGGGCTCTCCGTACATAAGCGATTTTACCACGGGCCTCAGATGAAAAGTAATCGCAACATAAGCGGTCTCAGGTATTGGGGTATCGCCACACCCTTTTATAACTACACGTTTATCTTTGTATTCCGCTGCATCTATTTGTCCTATCCGGCTAACGATCTGTATTTTTAAAAGTTCTTCTGCCGAACCAAAAAATACGGATGCAGCAACCGGCTGCATAAAGGATGCCGCCAGCATATAAGCCCATACCGGAACTACAGCATCCGCCGTGCAGGTTATCGCTACATGCTTTCCCTCATATTGTTTCCAGTCATGAAGGGGCAATGCCGCGCGGTAATCTTTCTCCTTTAATATCATTTCCCTGAATAAAAATGGCTTCAGGTCGAATAAGGCGATGTCTGCCGCGGATATATAGGGCGCCAGGTCAAGGGTAATAATGCCGCTTTCCGCTACTTTATTTACAATGGTTTCCATAAAGTAAACTTTTACTTAACAGTTCAATGTTATTATCTTAAGCAACTATGTCATTTCCGACACTACATTCAACCCCGCTGGGGTTGTGTCCTTCTTCTATACTACCGCCGGTTTCACCGGCGGCTATTCACATTCAAGTCCTCCGGACTTCCCTAAGTTAATGACAATGCTTAACAACTGCAAAATTACGACTATTTTCTCCCATCATTTCCATAAATGATTAAGGTTATACAGGCAGCCTATATAACCTTAAACAATAGTGATAATCTAATTTTTGCGGAATAGCGACCTATCTATCAGTATGTTTCGTATTGCAACTTGTACTGCTCGTTGATAATATTCTTCGTTACACTGTCTTTTATGATCGCATTCGTAAAATTCACTTTGCTGTCAGCGTCAATAACATAAGAAATACCTGTAGCTGTAGCCGAACTGGTCATTGCCCTTAGCATATGTGTGGTCTGGTAAATGTTTACCCCATAGGTCGTAAACGATTGAAGCCACAGATAGTCTCCCGGACGGTCGTTAAGGAAATCGTAAATCTGGTAGAACATTTTATTGGTATAGCCGGCGGGGAAATAACATGGGCGGGCCTTAATACCATTTGCATCAATGGCATCTACCCTGATCAGATTCGCGGAATATCCCGAAAGTCCGTCTGAAAAACCATTAACATTATTATGTGTAATAATGCCTAAAGTGCCATCCGGATTATAGGCAGTCCAGGTAACGGTTAATGGCAGCGAAAGTATTGTGTCGCTATCCAGCACAGGTGGAATGAATGTGGAAATTATTCCGCTGTCGGGGAAGGTAGCTGTCAGTTGATTGTTAAACAGGCGGTAAAGAAAATCGCCGTTATTGGATGTGTAGGATACGTTTCCAGCTATAGTGGTATTAAAGCTCCTGTAAGTAATTCCTTCGTTGGCCAGCAACTTGCCGTAATAATTATATGAGTGGTAAACACCGGGGAAATAAGCGCTTGTGATCTGTCCATTTGGGTTCTGGTAAAAGGTATCTATCTCTTTAATGGTAGCTGTTTTTACATCAGTAATAGTTTTGTAAATGGTGCCCGGTACAGTGTAATCAAATTTCATGGTCAGGTTCGACAGGCCGTCTCTCACTTTGTTCGAATCATTCGATGTAAAGTATATTACAGAAACCCTGTTGTACCCGTCATAAACAAACCTGTAATTTTCAGTATTTACAGGCGTTCCGATATAGTACGGATATACAACACTTTGCGTAATTACTTTCGAATAACTCAGCAGCCTGTAATTATCAGGCGTCGGGTTAGTATCATGGTATTTATTCTTAGTACACGAAGGCAGCATGCAAAAGAATGCAGGCATTAAAATAACCAGGTACAGCAAATGTATTCGTTTCATACAGGTAATTTTAAACAACAAAGAGCCAAATATACTAAATACGCCTCAATAGTCAATACCTATGTTTTTTCTTCCCCTATTTAAGGTAAAAGAGCGGTTTTTTTTATACTGCCGGTTAATACCTTATTCACCTATCTGATGTTTTTCACAAAATCCTCGAGCAGGTTTGCTACATCATCTATATGGTTCAGGGTCACTTCCCTTGCGCGGTCATAAACATCGTGGTAAAAACCGTTGCCACCATTTGAATATATAAAAAATGCCGGCACACCTGCCTCGCTGAAATAATAATGATCACTGTTGGCAGCCTTGCCGCGGCTGCGGATTTCGGGCAGGTATTTGTTCTTTTCGTTTATCTTCTGCAGCAGTTCAAACTGCTTCGGATTTTCTGTTGCGTTTACCACCGTTACGCCATCAGTGGCATCGCCCATAATATCTATGTTGGTAAGGAACTTAATATTCTTTAAGGGTATCATTGGATAGGTCACGAAAAATTCGGAGCCCATCAATGCAGCTTCCTCGCCGGCAAAGGCGATAAAAACAATAGTATAGTGTTGCGGGTGCTTGCTGTAATAAGATGCCAGGTACAGCAGCATGGCAATGCCGCTGGCATTGTCGCTGGCTCCCGGAAAGTAAGTAGTATCTCCCATCATACCCAGATGATCGTAATGGGCGCTGAATACAATGAAAGAATCTTTCACATCTCCCGGCATGCAGGCAATAATATTTTCACTGCGCGCGTGCGGCAGCAATACCGCGTTCACATCCGCTGTCACCTTTTTCAGGTTCCTTGGCAATACATCTTTATCTACATAGAATACAGTGGCGGGTATGGTTTCCCTGCTCACCGACCACGTTAATTTCCTCATTGGTATAATGAAACAGCCGGCCGGCAGCTTTGTTGCCAGTTGGCTGATCCGGATATGCAGAACATGCTGGCAAAAAGAATCAGGATTTTGTAAATAATAGACATGATCACCGTCCATAGACCCAAGCGTACTGTGCCACGCAGCAGTATCTGTAATATAACTAAGGTTTATGGCCTTTACATTTACCCGTTCCCCTGAATAGGAAGGACTTGCAGGATCAATGATGAAATCTATGCCCGGTGAAAGTGAATCTCCGTTCACAGACAGGAACATGCGGCCTGGAAATGTATTGACCGGGAATGCGAAGCCCTGAGCCCACCTGTTATCAGCCCCGACAGGCTTTAATTTAAATTCTCTTAACTTTTTAAGGATGTATCTGGCTGCTGAATCCCTGCCATCTTTTACATATCCCCTGCCGTGCATCTTGTAAGACGACAGATTCACTATTTGTGTTTTTATCCAGCGCCGCTCATTTTCGGCCTTTACAAGGTCCAGTTTATAGATTCCCTTCTCCCGCAGGCTGTCTTCCTGCGTAAATACCAAATGATGAACAGTATCCACAAAGTCATTCTTTGGCAAAACTGTATCATATGAATTATAATCTTTAACTACTGTATCAGCAGGATGCTCTACCTGGGCCCCGGCCCCATATACGAACAACAAAAAGATAAACACTAAAAATCCGGGGAGTCTTATCATATGTGCAAAGATAGACAGGACAAGGTAAACCCCAAACCATTAAAAGACTTGACAGAAGAAAATATTTACATCATTCTATATTTGTTTAGGTTTTTATACCTAAAAAGCATTTTGGATAAAAGTCAATGGACGATACTCACAGCCTGGATAAGTAACAATATCCCTGTTGCTCATACAGATTTCTTGCAGGCAACTTTACAATTTCACCTTTTGTGACCACCTTGGAAAATCGCATTTTTTAGTAACTCAACTATAATTTATTTTATTTAATATGTGCAAAATAATGACATAAATCATAATCCAACATGCTTGTAATCATTTTTATGGTTTTGATCACACTATAGCTTTGTAAATGATAATAAGGCCAATGAAAAAAGTATTGACAGCCGCGCACAAGCATAATTGTACAGAAGAGTATTGCTTCAAAGCCTTTATTTTACCTACTCATTTCGCAGACAGAAACCGTATTTTATGAAGAAAATAATATCGGCTTTCGATGCCCTGAAACTCTCTGACAGTACCAAAGATTATTCCTTATACCTTGCAAAAGAATTGCCCGCCATTATCACCGGTATATTTGTAGAGGACCAGACCCAACATAATGCCGATACACTGGTAAGAACCATCGGCGAAACAAAAAAGATCAATGCCAGCCATAAAAAAGACAGGAAAGAAGTAATTAAGGCTTTTGAAACCTCTTGTAAAGAAGCCCGGATCAACTATGCTGTTTTCAGAGATAACCAGGCTCCCATTCACGAATTATTGCACGAAAGTATTTATGCCGATCTGCTTGTAATCAATGTGAATGAAACTTTTACACAATACCCAACAGTGCCACCGGCAAGAAGCATTCGCCAGTTGCTGGCAGAAACGCAATGCCCTGTCTTTATTGCACCCGAAGTATATAAACCTGTTAACAAAATCATCTTGTTGTACGATGGATCGCCTTCATCGGTTTATGCAATAAAAATATTCAATTACTTATTCAAAAACATAAACCAGCTGGAGATTGAGGTAGTTTCGGTGAAACCAAATGATGATGATCTGCTGATATCAAACGGGCGGCTTATCCGGGAATTTATGAACCGTCAGTATCCTCAGGCCACCTACACCATGCTCAATGGCAAGCCCGAAGAAGCAATTCCCGAATATATAGCGCGGCAAAAAGACAATGCGATTGTGGTAATGGGCGGCTACCAGAGAAGTTCGGTCCTCAGGTCCTTTAAAGTTACCCTTACAGATGCCCTGATGCGAAACCTCAAATCTCCCCTGTTCATCGCTTTTAATAAATAAGTACTCCTGACCGGAATCATTGTTATGCCGTTTATTCACCCCTATTTTTAAAAAAATATTTTTATGGAATCAAAATTTCACCCTGGCGAACAAGTGAAGCTGGTATCCGGCGGTCCTGCGATGACCATAAGAGGCTTCCACTTTGATGTGCTTGCAAATGAATATAATGATAAAATGTATGATTGTATCTGGTTCGAAAAAGACAAGGATGGCAAACAGGAAGTGCACTACTGCCCGTTTTATACGCATGAAATTATAAAGGTCATTACCGACCAATGAGCCCCGGCAGCACTAATTTTACGCCTGTAGGATCAGAGGAGGAAAATTTTTTCCTTGAAGGCCCGCATTCCAGGAGACATGAATTAAAGTTTGTACTGAATGTGCTCAGAGAGTTTATTTATGGATTCCGTAAACTTCATTTCCTGGGGCCATGTGTTACCGTTTTCGGATCTGCCCGGTTTACCGAAGACCATCCCTACTATGACGAAGCAAGGAGGATGGGGCGTGAAATTGTGAAGCTTGGGTTTACAGTCATCACCGGCGGCGGCCCCGGTATTATGGAAGCAGCCAACCGTGGCGCAAAGGAAGGAGGCGGCCGGAGCATAGGATGCAATATAATATTGCCCAGGGAGCAAAAACCAAATAAATACCTGGATAAGTGGGTAGACATTGATTACTTCTTTTTACGCAAAATCTTATTGACCAAATATTCTTATGCATTCGTTGTTATGCCCGGCGGCTATGGCACCATGGACGAGTTCTTTGAGGCTATCACTATGATACAAACCGGCAAATCGCTCCGTTTCCCCGTGATACTTATGGGTAAGGCCTACCACGAAGAATTGTTTAAATACATCAGGAATATGGTTGATGAAAAAACCATCAATCCTGAAGATGCGCAATTATTCCTCTTCACCGATTCGGTGGATGAGGCCATAAACCATATAAAAAAGTACGCCATCGAAGGTTTCGGGCTGAAGAAGATAAGGAAATATAAACCATTCAGTCTTCTCGGGGAGCGCAAGTAAACGTGCGCCTTAGTACTTTACAAACTTTCTTACCGCCTTATTATTGGTTCCGCACAATGTAATGTAATAGAGCCCAGGCGAAAGCCTGCTTATATCAAAATTAGTTTCCACACCAGTTAACTGTTTCTGAATAAGCTGCTGGCCTATGCTGTTGGTTATAACAAAATTATTGTACGAACCCTTATCCATTTTTATCGTCAGTTCATCACCCGCAGGATTGGGGAATAGTTGCACGTCTTCAGCAAGCGTAATATTGGCTGTGCCAGTGGTTACAATTATGTCTTTGCAAATGGTTACCTGGTGTTCCGGAATGCAAATGGTGTAAACTGTTAGACAAACATGGTAAACACCCGACGCAGTATAGGTATGCGCGGGGTTGGTTACAGTTGAAGCGCCGCCATCACCAAAATCCCACTTCAGGCTGTCATAAAGTGTGGTACCTGTATAGGTGAAGTTCACAGTAAATATTCCTGAATGGGTAAAATTGGGCGTTATTGCATACCCGCAGCCCGAACAGCCTGCAGTATCGTATTTATATTTCGCCATCAGGAATCGTTCGTTGCCGCTTGTGTCTAAAAGCGTGTCCCTTCCTGCAATTAAATATCCCTGTCCGTAATCACTACAAAGGTATAATTCACCACTTCTGCCACAGACTATGAAATTATTATCGTCAAAACCACTTTGCAGCGCCTTACCACCAATATATCCTCCCGCCGAATTGAACCCCGCTACGAAACCAGGGTCCTGGTAATAAGAATAGTAATGATGGGTTAACCGTGCAGTATCAATAATATTGCCGGCCACATTAACGTACGGCATGCCGGCAGTATTACCCATACTGCCTTCTATCCATACATTGCCGCACGGATCGGTGGCCAAACCAAGGCTATAAATAGTACCATAGTTTACGGGCATTGTTGTGGGGCTGCAAGCCGTCTTGTACCAGGAAACATGTTGGCTAGGGTCAAACTTTACCAGGTAGAGACTCAATTCACCTTGTCTTGGGTTCACGATCATAGTCGAGGAAAAATAAAGGGTGTCGCTGAATGAACCTGTGAGATAGATATTCTCTGATTTGTCTGCTGCAAGACAACTGGCCCAGCTCCGTGGCGAAGAAAGAACGTTTTTTCCCGCACTCTCTGCCCAGATAGGATTGCCGGATGCATCATAAATAGCTATGAAAATCTGCTGGCCCAATGCCGAGGTGTCAGTAATGGTAGTACTACCGAATGTCATAGATGGAGAATAAAACGTTCCGGCTATGCAGCTTTTACCCGACGGTGTAACCGTCATTGCACGCAGGTAATCCGTCTTTACCCCGCCAGCCCCCCTTGCCCATTGTACGTTGCCATTCGAATCGTATTTTGCAATGAACATGTCCGATGTAAGCCCGGTTGGATCCGCATTGGCTATAGTATAACTTCCAATATGAATGACGGTATCCTTATAATACGTAGCTACATAAACATTATCGGCAGCATCTGTCTTTATGGCTCCGCTGGCAGCATAATAATATAGCGGCCAGAACCCGTCCGTACAGCCACCACCATCCTTCTTCGCCCAGAGAACGGAACCCGATGGCGAAAGTTTTACAATAAAAAATTCATTCCTGGTATTCCTCAGCATAACCGACCCAAATCGCACACTATCCGAAAAAACACCAAACACATACGCATTCCCATGCGAATCTGTCGTGATCCCTATGGGACTGCTGTTGCCCTGTGCGGCAAATGCCCACAGTGCTGTGCCCGCTGAATCGTATTTTACAACAATACAGTTCCTTTGTCCAGGAGCACAGGAAACACCTACACCGCCAAAAGAAACAGAATTGTTTCCGCCGTTATTCCACATCAGCCCGTACACATTATTTTGGGCATCAGTAGCCGCGCAGCAGCCTTCGATATTAAGACCTGTGACACCTGTTCGCGCCCATTCCCAGTTTCCCGTCTGCGCAATTGCATCCCGGGAGCAGAGAATAATTGAAAATATTCCAGTGATAAGAAATAGTACATTTTTCATTTGCAATGTTTTACATTTTCACAAACTTCAATACTTTGGTTCCATTTTCCCCTTTAAAGGTGATGTAATACAAACCTGGTCTGATAGGACAGACCAAACAGATAAACAAACCAAAAACAAAATACTTCCTTCATAGGTATATATGAATCTACTCAAAGATATAAACGAATAGCTGACTCAAGTGGAGTATTGATACCTTTTTTCTATTAACGACACAATCGCGCTAACCTTATTAATTATCAATTAGTAATTCCCGTTAAGCGGGCGTTATCTTTGAATCCAGGCTGAATTCCAGAAATATTTAGCAGTCCCCAGACAAAGATATTGGGCCGGCTGGTGAAGAAAGCGATTCAACCGGGATTGATTGAGTAACAGTTCTTTCGAATTAAATTCTTTATACTAATCCTGTCAACAATTGTTCCATCACTAAAAATACTAATCCGGTTGCGCATTCCGCCAAACAACCATAAAATTCCAATGTCTGAAAATGTTGTACTTTCGGACAACTAACTTATATTTGCATTTGTGGCAATCAATCAAAAAAAATAGGAAAATTATTTTTTATAAGAACTACTTTGAGGACTTCTTTGCCAACCAACGCCCTAAAGTAAAAGATAAAATTATCTGGACTTTTGACTTGATTGAAGAATTGCAGCAAATACCTGAAACCTATCTCAAACACTTAGAAGATACTGACGGGCTTTATGAGATAAGAGTTCAACAGGCTAGCGATATTTTCAGGATATTCCGCTTTTTTGATGAAGGTAAACTGGTTGTACTGGCAAATGGCTTTCAAAAGAAAACACAAAAGACACCTAAAAAAGAAATAGAAAAAACGCTAAAAATCAGGGAGGAATATTATGAAGACAAATAACAAGACGGTGACACTCGAACAGTTTAAAGAAAAACACTACGGCAAAAGAGGCTCGGTAAAAAGAGAGAAATTAGAGGCTGGCTATGTTGAATTTAAACTTGGAGCAATGATCCATGACGCCCGGATTGAAAAAGGCATGACGCAAGAAGAGCTCGCCGACAAGTGCGGCACTAACAAAGCCTATATTTCAAGGGTGGAAAACAACATCAAAGACGTAAGAATATCAACCTTACAGAAAATTATTGAAGTTGGACTCGGCGGACAGCTCAATCTCTCTATCACACTTTAACCAATTGTACTTCCAGATTTATCTGACGTCGCCAGGTAATGCCGCCTCTACTTCTTATGACAGCACGAATGTATCTCATGGTTCTCTACCACCACTTTCGGGCTCAGGTAGGGAATACCTAAATTCATACCCCGCAGAACAAACAAACAACCAAAAGCGAAAACTATAACGGGTGCTAATTTCCTTAACTGACTGGTGCGCAAAAAAGCCATCCGGCTTTTGAGTATTGTAATTGCAGCCAGCATTGGAATAGTGCCCAACCCGAAAATGTACATTAACCCTGCCGCCTGGGCAGACGAGTTTACGGTAAATGATGCAGAAAGTGCCATATAAACAAGGCCGCATGGCAACAGACCATTTAAAACACCGGCAGCCGTTATCGCGCCAAAGGAGGGATTGCCAACCAAATGGCTCAGCCTTACCTTCACCGCCCCGGACCATGGCAATTTTATCTTTACAAAACTATTAGGCAAAAATGTAAGCAACCCTGCAATCAGTAAAATGCAGCCAAGCCCGATTGAAATATACTGCTGAACCTTGGGATTAAACAAATCTCTGAACGAATGTAGTACCAATGCAAGCAATGCATAAACCGAAATACGGCCCGCATGATACAGGGCCATTGCTACAACTTTTTTAAACCCACTAAAAACCTGGAAGGGCATTATCCATACAATAGGCCCGCACATGCCTGCACAGTGCAGACTGCCCGTAAATCCCATGAGGAATGCCATTGTAAATGTTACCGGGTTCATTATTGGTGCAATAAAATTTCAGATTCCTGGTAATAACTTTTGCCTTCAACCACACAATTTATCTTGATCACATACTTGGTATTCTGTAAAGAACTCCGATTAATAGTTATACTATTGTTCTGCGCGCTTATTTTGAAATTTCTGTCCCATTCGGCGTTTACCGGTGAGTAAAATTCAATATCACCCGATACCTGCTTACCGCTGAATTCCGGGGGCAGATCAAGTGAAACGGCAGTTGCATTCGCATGAACGTTTATTGCTGCAGATAAAGCAGATTGATTTTTTCCCGCATCTATTACCTTCTGGTATCCTAATTCAGCATCGTAATAATTTTTAGAAACCAGGTCAAAATGCTGCCGGCTGCTTGCTATTACAAGTGCCATAATGAGTACTACAAACCCACCATACATCAGCGCTATTTTCCACCCCCATCCTATTTTCATAAACCCCAAACCCCTAAAGGGGCTTCCCCATAATTTTTAAAAATGTTAACCTAATCAATATCTTAATCACCGGAAAACGGACCAAGCAAAGATGTTTTGATCGTACCTATTTTCTTATCTCCTTCAAAAACTCCAATTCTAATCGGGGTCTTGCGTCCCTTGATCTCATTGTAATTTATGTAAACAAATAATGTACCTGTTGCATACCCGTCTTTTGGAATTACCAGTCTGTCCAGGCCTATCAATTGTATAGACCCCGTAAAATTATCAGGTCTCAGCACCACCACTTTATCTTTAAATGTTTTATTAAGCAACTTATAATTATATACATTACTCAGTTGGTTATTTGGTTGCGTCTGGTACAGTTGGCCAGGGGTACGGAGTAGTGTGAATCCCACATCCGTCCTGGTTACCAGCAGCCAGGTAAGTACCCCCAGCAGCAAAACCATAACAATGCTATACGCCTTCATTCGCCACGTCATCCGCCATTTCTTCTGTTGTGAAATATTATTTTCAGAAGCGTAGCGGATAAGTCCGGTGGGCAACCCTACGGCATCCATCATTTTATTACAGGCATCTATGCATGCAGTGCAGTTGATGCACTCCAATTGGGTACCGTTCCTGATGTCAATACCTGTTGGGCAAACTTTCACGCACTGTGCACAATCAATACAATCGCCAATAGTGCGTTGTTCATTTTTATGAAATTTCCCCCTGGTTTCACCTCGCTTGTAATCGTAGGCTACTATCACAGAATCGCTGTCCAGCAACACACCCTGCATTCTGCCGTAAGGGCAAATGACCGTACACACCTGTTCACGCAACCACAAATAAACAAAAAAGAATACCGTGGTAAATATAGACAATGAAATAAACCCGCCTATGTTTTTTGACGGCTCAGTGAAACTCTTTCCCACTTCATCAACCCCTTCCAGATAACATAAAAAGGTATTGGCTATAATGAAACTCATCAGCCAGAACGCCAGCCATTTTGCTGCTTTCCTGGTGATCTTATTCGTATTCCATGGCGACTTTGCCAGTAACTTCTGTTCCGGGCCATCGCCTTCTATCCAGTACTCTATCTTCCGGAAAACCATTTCCATAAAGACGGTCTGCGGACAAGCCCATCCGCAAAATACCCGCCCGAATACAACTGTAAAAAGAGCAATGAACAGGATGAATACGATCATCCCAATTGCGAAAATGAAAAAATCCTGGGGCCAGAAAATCTGGCCAAACAAAATAAACCTGCGTTCAAGCACATTTACCAGGAATATTGGATGTCCGTTAACCTTAATAAACGGTAAACCAAAAAAAACAAGCAGGTACACTATAGTTACCCATATCCGGAGATTGTATAATTTACCTGAAGGTTTGTGGGGAAACATCCATATCCTCTTGCCCTTCTGATCAACCGTAGCTATCTTATCTCTGAACGACGGCGCCCCCTTTACAATATCTTCACTCATCAGGTATTTATTTAACCACTACTTTCCCTTTCGATGCACTGTCTGTTTTAACTTTTGTGCTATCTCCTTTAGGACTGCCCTGCCCTGCCTCAATATATAAATCACCCTGTGGCGCCTTTGGTATTGCGGGTTTGGTTCCTTTCAGCGATTTAATAAAGCTGGCAAGCTCTTGTATCTGCTTTGCAGAAAAATCATCCTTCCAGCTCTTCATTCCTTTATCCTGCCAGCCATATTTAATGGTTTTAAAAATGTCTTTAATGCCGCCTCCATGTATCCAATAATCATCTGTAAGATTCGGCCCCACTATTCCACCACCATCTGCCAGGTGGCAGGGAGCACAGTTTTTAACAAACAGTTCCTTACCTGCACCTATTTCATTGGCATCCGTAAGTAATGTTACATTGTTCTCATCTATATTATTCCCCGACTTGACCAGGTACGCTGCTTTTGCCTCTTCGCCTTGCCTCATTTCTTCTACATATTCATCCCGCGTGCTGGGGCCGTCATGTGAAATGTGGAAACGGTAGAAGTAGATGCATGCAACAACAATGGTCACATAAAACATGTATTTCCACCAGGGCGGCAAGCTATTATCCAATTCCTGTATGCCGTCATAATCATGGTCAAGTAAAAGGTCTTTTTCCTTTTCCAATGGTACTGCGGCATTGAACTTATCCCAAAACCAGCTTCGCTCCACTTTCGGCAATGCATTTGGTTCTGCTTCAAGTTTATTGCTGATAGCGCGCAGCAACAATTTAGTGTAAATAACCAGAGCGAAAATTACAATAAGTTCGAGCCCTATTACAGACATAATGGTATAAAAATCATTCTTCGGAATTCCGTTGATCATATTTGAAACAGGTGCAACGGCTTCTTTGGATGTTTTTACTGCTTCACCTGCTAATACTTGCATGGCAGGCAAGCACAACGAGATGAGTAGCAGAATTGTTTTTACAATACCTTTTTCTTTCCGTTCCTTACGAAACCTGTCGCGCAATACATTCGACAACTGGCTCACAGTATTCGCAAGCATTCCAATTATAAATAAGAGCACAAGCATCAATGATACCAGACTGATGAGCGCCATATTATAACCTTCATCTTTCGCAGGTGCAGCAGCACCCGCAGCAAACATAATTGTAGGACATAGCAGCATTACAACTGCCAGAATCAAAGATATTTTTTTATTTGAACGCATGATCATGCCTGTTTTTTATTTAAAAATATTGCACCTTATTTATCCTCGAACGGTATGTTCTTCAAAATTTCCATGTACTTTTTATCGGCCTTCAAAACCCATAAAAGCAGCACCGTAAAAAAACCGACGAAAATTAAAAGCGAGGTAAGCGGGAATATTCCGACACCTGTTATCCGTTCCAGATAGTTAATGAATTTCATGATTGAATCGTTTTTTGTTTATGGCTTAGTTGCTGCTTTTTGTTCCAGTTTTATATCTGTCCCCACTCGCTGCAGGTAGGCTATCAGTGCTACTATTTCTTTATTGCTCTTAATAGCTACATCTTCTGTTGCAAGATTATCCCTTATCTTATCGGCCTGTTTCATCAGGTCTTCATTGGCTATCTTATCATAACCTGCAGGATAGGGCACCCCAAGTGTTATCATCGCCCTGATTTTAGCGCCGGTAATTGCTGTATCAAGATTGTTATGGAAGAGCCACGGATAATTAGGCATAACCGTGAAGGGGGATACACTTGGAGGATCGTACATATGGTTGAAGTGCCATTTATTCGAGTACTTGCCGCCTATCCTCGCCAGGTCGGGGCCTGTGCGCTTACTGCCCCATTGGAACGGATGATCGTATACAAATTCACCCGCCTTTGAGTACTCGCCATACCGCAGCACTTCGCTCCTGAACGGCCTGATCATCTGGCTGTGGCAGAGGTAGCAACCTTCCCGCACATATATATCACGTCCCTGTAGTTCCAGTGGCGTATATGGTTTAACCGATGCTATGGTAGGTATGTTTTCCTTTACCATGAAAGTTGGAATAATTTCTATTGCACCACCGATCGCGACAACTATTAAACTGTAAACGAGCATCTGCATGGGGCGGCGTTCAATCCATCTGTGCCAGTACACTTTACCATGTGGTTCATACACCTTTGTTAACGGCAGCGCCTCGGCAGCTTCATCATTCAGAGCAGTACCTGCCTTTACAGTCTTGTACAGGTTCCAAACCATCATAAGTGCGCCCACCAGGAACAAGACACCACCCACACCACGCATCAGGTAGAATGGCTGCATTTGTTTTACTGTATCAAGGAACTGATACTTCAGTGTGCCTTCCGGGGTGAATTCCTTCCACATACTGCTCTGCATAAACCCTGCCCAGTACATCGGAACTACATAGAAGATAATACCCAGCGTACCTATCCAGAAGTGTCTGTTGGCCAGTTTTATCGAGTAAAGCCTGGTACGGAATATTCGCGGAATGATGTAATAAAGGATACCAAATGTCAGGAAGCCGTTCCAGCCAAGCGCGCCAACATGTACGTGGGCTATCGTCCAGTCGGTAAAGTGGCTGATGGCATTCACGGTCTTCAGGCTCAGCATCGGGCCTTCAAATGTGGCCATACCATAAGCCGTTACCGCAACCACCATGAATTTAAGAACCGGGTCTTCACGCACTTTATCCCATGCACCTCGCAGTGTCAGCAATCCGTTCAGCATACCACCCCATGATGGCGCTATTAGCATAATAGAGAACACCGTACCTAATGACTGAGCCCAGTCGGGTAATGCGGTGTACAACAGGTGGTGCGGCCCTGCCCATATATACAGGAAGATCAGCGCCCAGAAGTGGATAACCGAAAGTTTATAGGAGTAAACAGGTCGTCCTGCGGCCTTGGGCATAAAGTAATACATAAGGCCGAGGTAGGGTGTAGTAAGGAAGAACGCAACCGCATTATGCCCGTACCACCATTGCACCAAAGCGTCCTGCACACCTGCATATGCCGAATAAGATTTCATAAAGCTGAAGGGGATCTCCATAGAGTTAACTATATGCAGCAAAGCAACGGTTACAAACGTTGCTATATAAAACCAGATAGCTACATACAGGTGGCGTTCACGGCGCTTGATGATCGTGCCGAACATGTTGATACCGAAGGTCACCCAGATAAGGGCGATCAGGATGTCAATCGGCCATTCCAGTTCGGCATATTCCTTGCCCGAAGTATAGCCCAGGCATAGTGTCACTGCTGCCAGCACTATGATGAGCTGCCATCCCCAGAAGTGTATCTTACTCAGCAGATCACTGTACATGCGCGCTTTACAAAGCCGCTGCAGCGAATAGTATATCCCCATGAACATACCATTGCCCACAAAGGCAAAGATTACAGCGTTGGTGTGTATCGGCCTCACCCTCCCGAAGGTGGTGTACGCAGTTCCGAAATTCAGCACCGGGTACACCAGCTGAAACGCTGCCAGGATACCAGCCAGCATGCCCACTACGCCCCATAGCATGGTGGCATAAGCAAACCATTTTACAATCTTGTTGTCGTAAAAGAATTTATCAGTTTGCACAGATTCAGTTGCATTTGTTTGATCGAAAGGATTACCCATTTGTGTTTAGCTTTGATTATTTAAAAAATCTCTCCTTTGAATTCATCATCATAGAGCATTCTGAGTGATGCTCCTTTTTTGTCCTCATACTGGTCGTTTTTCACGCTCCAGATAAAAGCCGCGAGAAAGAAACCGGCTACGCCAATACTGACGCCTATTAATAGATACAATGCACTCATAGACTTGGATTTTGTAAAACAAATATATTTAAGGATAAAAGAGTATTAAATGACGATGCTCAATCAAAAAACTGATCTTGGTCATGTTAATAATGTAATTGTTTGTATATTATAAGATAGGGAAACTCATTGCCAATCAAATTCGGGGGATACCATCCCCTTAATTGAGCGATACTCACACAGAACTATCCTGCCAACTAAATTCGGGGTTTGGCAAAAACCCCGATTTCAAAATACCGGATATTCAATTTATAAACTTATTCAAAAGAGTATCTTAGTGGTGCGCCCCGATTGGGAAGTTTTACAAACAGCTATCAGAATAAATTATGCACGGCGGGATTATGATTTCTTTTTACCAAGTTGCGTTAGTGTCTAAATGATTCCTATACTCAATCAAAATGAAGAGTGGATTGCTAACGCCCAATCCTTCTTTTATCATTTGCAGGAGGTAAAAAGTTTTCTCCGGTAACAACGCTTTTACCTGTTTTTGCTTCCAGTTCGAGGCGTGCATTTTTAGCTACCGCCCCACCTTTTTTACTTGCCCTGGCATTTTCAGGTAGCCCCTTAGCCTGTTCGCTTTCTGCTATCTGCCGGGTGGATAACTCAGCAAGAGCTGTAAAAATCAATTCCGCTTCATTCATATGATCGCGCAGGTTTTGGGATTTTAGTCCCTTTATATCTTTGTGCTTCTTTACAGTTAGCCCTGTCCATTCCTCGTGTATGATATTGGTAAGCATTGCAAATTCATCCTGTTCTTTTACTCCTGCCTCTTTCCAGTAATCGGTTAGCTTATTGCGGGTTTCCTGTCCGGTCATACGCTGCTGTATCCATTTTTCGCTCCGACCCAGTTTTTGCCAGTTTTCCCTTGCCCTGTCAAGGCTCTGTGCAGGGTCTGCCATTTCCTGCATACGTTCGTAACCTACTTTTGCCAGCCATTGTTTGAAAGGTTCAGCTTTGGGTGAGGGGATAGTTTGAACTATGCGTAATAAGGTTTCTGTATCGGCAACATCGGTAAGGTAGTTTTTACCATCAGCCGAAGGCATTTTCAGTTGGTTACATTTTGTAACCACCTCACTCCCTTCCTTTTTTAACCTGCTTTTTAATACTTTCCAATAATTTCTCGCGTCAGAACTTTCCGATAAAATGCCCACTACGTCAATAACAGAAAAATACCACTTCTCCTGCATTGCGTCCCAAAGTGTTCTAACATTCTTTTCTTCAAATAATTTTATGTTGTTCATGATTTAGTCTACAATGTTTGGTTGGGAAATACATTTTGGTGATTGTAAATATTTTTTTGGAAAAGTAGAAAAATTGGTTGAATAATTTTGTATTTTCATTCCTTTTTTATCTTGATAAATAGGTATCTTTCAGGCAAAGGTATTCCGGTATCAGAATAAATTGTGTATGGCAGGATAATGATTTCTTCATACAACCACAAGAGAAAAGCCCAATAGTATTAGTTATTCTGAACGAAGCGCATAGTCCCGATAGCTATCGGGATGCATAGCCGCGCAGTGAAGAACTAAATCACTGAGACCTTTGAATAGACATTAACAACGAAGTAATCTCCCAGGCACATGCAGTCCGCTCGATCATAGAACTCCTTCCATATTGCAATAGCAAATAAGTACCATTAGAAATAACAAATCATTATTTTAGAGTATGCTCTATTAGTGTGAAAGAACTTTGGCTTTTGAAATAACCCTATATTTGTATTCCAATTAATGTTGAGTTTATGAAGAAAATTTTTCCTTTTGTTGTTATTGCCATGCTTGAAGGTATAGCAATTGCTACGACTGGCTCTGCTTTATCAGAAAGGCACACAATCACAACAAGTAAATTTATAACATTATTTTTAATAGGTTTTGTTTGTGTAGGAGTTCAACTCCTAATCTGGTCTAAAAATCAATCCAAAATAACTATTAAACCTTCAAGATTGTCATTTCTCAACAACCATCCTGTAATTGGATTTTTAGCCTCTTCTATAATTGGAATTGTAATTGGCAGTCTGCTAATGGTTGGATTGGCACAATAAAGCACTTTAATAACGCCCTACTTGACTATGGTGTTTTTATGTCTCTCGCTTGTGTAATCTTTATATGGTTAAAGGTTGAAATGAAGTCTGTATTTGCGGCATCCACGGACTCTTTTTCAAAATCAATCAAATAGCCATCTGTCATTTTTATATTCTTCTGTCCTCGGCGACTCTCCCAATGCAGAGCCTTGTGTATCGCGGGGCCCCACCGACACTTACCTACTACCGAACTACCGGCAGGCAGGGCAGGGAACTGAAGCTGAAAATATCCCAATTGGCACTATTCGCTAACCTTCAGACTCAGGTGCAACCTCCATGCTATAAGGCTGCTCAAACCCCATGTTATGAGAACTATACTCAATGTACTGCAGGGCATCAATATGGCGGCATATACCGGCTTCAGCATACCCCGCATCGCATACCATTCACCAACTATATTGTATGCCAGCGAGATCGCAAAACTCAAACCTATTATGTACCGCGAAGCCTTCGCCAGCCTCAGTACCGCCGGCAGCAGTGCAAATTTCTTCGCATCCAGTATCGCATCGCACGATGGCGTAAAATTATTGATGTCGTCAGCAAGTGTTATCCCTACATTGCTCTGCTGCAGCGCTCCCGCATCATTGAGGCCATCGCCTATCATCATCACATGCTTCCTCTCCGCCTGCAGCGATTCTATATAGTGCAGTTTATCTATCGGCTTTTGCGCGAAAAGTAGCTCACTGGTATTACCAAACAATTCACCAAGTACTTCCCGCTGCTTGTCATTATCTCCCGACAAAAGCGATAATTTATATTCCTGTTTCAGCATGGGTATTATCTGCGGAACCGAATTCCGGAATACGGAAAAGAAATTGAACGATGTAATCTTATCACCAATACGCACATAAACCGCCGCGTTACCTTCAATAATTTTCCCCTTCGGCAAACAGATAAATTCACCGGAGCCCACCAGCATCCTTATCCCCGCCGAAACAGCTTCCAGACCCCTGCCAGGTATTTCTTTCCAGCCCGAAAGATCCACAGGGTCGCGCTTGCCTAACCACGCTGCTATCATCTTACTGTATGGATGTTTGCTCGCCGCCGTTACGCTATACAATATGTCTTTCTCTTGTTCATTTAGCTCATAACCCGAGTAAACCACATTGTTATGCATGCTCTCAGTCACCGTACCCGTCTTGTCAAAAACTATATGATCTATTTTCGTAAGCTGCTCTATTACCGTTGCATCCCTGATAAATAGTCCGTTGTTACTCAGTATCCTCAATATGTTTCCATTGGTGAAGGTTGCTGAAAGCAACAGCGCACAAGGACAAGCAATGATCAGCATCGCCGATACACTCACAATTATCTTCGACGGATCGTGAATGCCCCAGTAAACCGCAGTACACAATGCAAGCCCCAGCAATGCCCACGTAAAATACTTGCCCAACAGGTGCAGTACACTGTCGGCATTATTCTGCTCCGGCTTGTTCTTTGAAAATGCATAATGGTTCCACAGCGACGTCAGGTAACTGCCCGCCACAGGCTTTATTACTTGCACTGTTATCTGCTCACCCACTTGCTTGCCGCCCGCATAAACCATGTCATTCAGCTTCACGGCAACGGGCTCGCTTTCCCCGGTTACAAAGCTGTAATCTATAAGCGGCTTGCCTTTCAGCACCATTGAATCCGCCGGTATTATCTCGTCATTGTGCAGTTGCAATACGTCTTTTTCCTGCAGATCCTGCAGCTTCTTACTCACTACACCATCTGCGGTCACAACACTCACTGCTATCGGGAAGTAAGATTTATAATCACGGTTAAACGCAATCGATTTGTAAGTGCGCTCCTGTAATACCCTGCCCGCCAGCATGAAGAATACAATACCACTCATACTGTCCAGGTAACCCGCACCTGTATTAAACGCTATCTCCCACACACTGCGGGCAAAGGTTATAATGATAGCCATTGCTATCGGCGCATCTATATTCAGCGTGCGTTGCCGTAGTCCTTTCCATGCCGTTGTAAAAAATTCCAGGGAGCAATAAAAAAATACCGGTACAGCGAGGATCAGGTTCCAGTACCTGAACAAATGAACATACTGCTGTTCAATGCCGGTAACAGCCGAAAGGTATTCCGGGAAACTCATCATCATTATGTTCCCGAAACAAAACCCGGCAACACCCAGTCTGTATATCCTTTGTTTATTGTAGTTCTTTGCTTTTTTCTTGTTGGCCTCATCCAGGCTTATATAGGGCTCATACCCAATAGTAGTAAGCAACTCCACTATCTTGCGAAGGCTCACTTTGCTTTTCGAAAAGTGAATGGTAACTTCCTTTGTAGTAAAATTCAGCCGGCTTTCTATGATATTGCCGTTCACTTTGTGCAGGTGCTCCAGCAGCCACATGCACGAGCTGCAATGCACACCCGGTATGTAAAAGGTAACGATTGTATAATCGCCATTGGTAAACTTATAAAGTTGCTTTGCTATTTCTTCATTATCCAGGTAGGCATATTTATCTGAACGAAGTGCTTTTATCTGCGAAATACCGGGGTGGGACTGTAACTTATAATAATCGCACAACCCATTTTCATTTATAATTTCATATACCAGTTGGCAACCTTCACAGCAAAATACTTTATCTTCAGTAATAATGGTATTAGTTATGCATGGGGTACCGCAATGGTAGCATAAAGTTTGCTCCTTAATTACCTTACCAATATATTCGGTGGGCATTTCACTAACCAAGGGCATGAATACTTTTTTGTAATTCTATCACTTTCGGGATGAGATATGTTTCTTCCAGCAGAAAAAGTTCTGTAAGGTTATTTTCGAGTAATGCCATCTGGTTTCTCAATATCCTGTATACATCCGGGTAAATTGTTTCAGAGTAAAGCGGCAGCGAAACCATCTGCAAACGGTATAAGATATCTTTAATCTGGACGTGTGCTTCCTTTAATTCGTTCAGTTGTGCAGTGTGTTGAAGGCTGCAGGAATTTCCGTTACAATTATTGCAATCATGCGATTCACTTTCCTTCTCATTCAATTTATTCACATACGGAATAAAATTATCAGTTTTGTTCTTAATATAGTGTTGAATTTCATCAATCAGCCTGTTGCAAAGTGTAATATATTGGGAAGTCGCCTGGTGATTTTCAAGTTCTTGCAATTTCTTCGCTTGCTTTCTGGTACCTTCACATAACACATTTATCGCACTATAATGCGATTGCTCCAGTCTTTTTACAAATGGCTGCAGGTCTTCACTGATCGGGGTGTTTAACATATTCATAGTAGCCTCTTTCTTTTGCAAAAGTATTTTCAAAAAGAATGTAAGAAAATGATAAAGAAGAGGGAAAAATATGATTTTGGTCATGTTTTGGATATTTATTAATTACATGTTTTACGGTTTTTTACACTTACTGACTAATATCATAATATAATAAGACTATATGGGGTAATTTTACACTCAAATTTCGTCTATGGTAAGTCTTAGTTTATTAAAAAAGTATAATGTACCGGTGCCCCGGTACACCAGCTACCCCACTGTTCCACACTGGAAAGATGATATAGATGTGGGACAATGGAAAGCCTGTTTTCAGAAACAGTTCCATATCGGCAATGCAGAAAACGGCATCAGCCTATACCTGCATCTTCCGTTTTGCGAATCGCTCTGCACCTATTGCGGTTGTAATAAGAAGATCACCTCAAATCATTCAGTAGAGGATGAATACATTGATGCTATCTTAAAAGAATGGAATATGTATGTTGATCTGATGGATGAAAAACCCATCATCAAAGAATTACATCTGGGTGGTGGAACGCCTACCTTTTTCTCTCCTCAGAACCTGGAAAAGTTATTGACTGCCATTTTAAACAAATGCATTATTCATGAGAATCATGAATTTGGTATAGAAGGGCATCCGAATAATACCACCAGGGAACACTTGCAAACTTTGTACAATCTCGGTTTCAGGAGGATCAGCTATGGCGTTCAGGATAATAACCCCGAGGTGCAGCATGTCATCAACCGGATCCAGCCTTTTGAGAATGTAAAAAGGGCAACCGAACTGGCGCGGGAGATCGGTTTCCACTCTGTCAATTTCGACCTGATATACGGATTGCCTTTGCAGAATATGGAGCGGATGGAAAATACCATCAGGGCGGCTATTTCCCTGAAGCCGGACCGTGTGGCATTTTACAGTTACGCCCATGTGCCGTGGACCAGCCGTGGCCAGCGCCTTTTCGATGAAAACGACCTTCCCGATGCTGAGGAAAAGATCCGCCTCTACCAGTTAGGTACAGAGCTTTTCCTGGAGCATGGTTACAAAGATATTGGTATGGACCATTTTGCTTTACCTGAGGATGACCTGTATAAGGCTTCGCAGGAAGGCTGGCTGTTCCGCAACTTTATGGGTTATACCACCCAGCGCAGCACTATCCTTATCGGCCTTGGCGTATCTGCCATCAGCGACGCAGGCAATGCTTTTGCGCAAAACGACAAAACAATCCATAACTATTACCAGAAGATAAACTCCGGAATACTGCCTGTAATTAAAGGGTACTTCCTTACAGAGGAAGACTCGGCTTTCAGGCAATATATCCTCGACCTTAGCTGTCATGGTAAAACTACGCTCAACCCGTTGCACATGGATGTCCTCAGACAGTATACCTTCCCTGAACTTAAAAAACTGGAAGCTGATGAACTGATCATATGGAACGGCAACGACATAAAGATCACCCCATTGGGCCGCAACTTTATCAGGAACATCTGCAGCGCATTTGATCTCTATTTATTGAGGAGCCAGGCAAAATCAGGAAGAACCTACAGCAATGCAATCTAAAACCGAAAAATACCCTTCGGAATCAGAGGTCATAATGACCGAGGTGGTGTACCCCAATGACGCCAACCCAATGGGTATGCTGCAGGGCGGCAAGCTGGTACAGTGGATGGACACTGCTTCTGCCGTATGCGCCCAAACCCATGCCGAAAGGATAGCGGCAACCATATCATTGGATAAGATGTTATTCAGACGGCCGGCTAAAGTTGGAGACATCATTACGATCAAGGCTAAAATGACCAGGGCTTTTGAATCCTCTATGGAGATATTTGTACAGGCCTGGGCCAGGAAAGTCATAAGCCGTGAAACGTATCCCATTAATGAAGCCTACTTCACTTTCGTGGCTCTTGATGAAAATGCCCGGCCTGCTAAAGTGCCGCATATTAAACCCCAAACACCCGAAGAAGAACTACATTATGAACAAGCGCTGATAAGAAAAGAGCAAAGAAAAAAGTAAAACTGAAAAACTCACGCAACTCATTCACGAAGGACAGGTTACTCTTCCAAAACACCTTCCCTTTTTCAAGGGAAGGTGCCGAAGGCGGAAGGGTCAGTGAGGGGTCAGGGGTGTGTAAACAGAATAAAACGGATCTACCCACATGGCTACAAAAATAAAAATACTTGCACCCGTCGGCTCCTTTGAGAGCCTGGCCGCCGCAGTGCAGGCAGGCGCCGATGCCATCTACTTTGGCGTAGAGCAACTTAACATGCGTGTGAAATCCGCCGGGGCGTTCACCATTGATGATATCGCCACAGTCGCCACAAAATGCGATGAACACAACATCCGCAAATACCTCACGCTGAATACCACCGTTTACGACTACGACAAAAACCTGTTTACCGAAATTATAACCGCCAGTAAAGAGGCAGGTGTAGATGCCATTATAGCCAGCGACTTCGCAGTCATCATGGAGTGCCGCAGGCAGGGAATGCCGGTGCACATAAGCACACAGACCAATGTATCCAACCTCGACTCTGTAAAGTTCTTCTCCACCTTCGCCGACCTCATCGTCCTCTCACGCGAACTGACACTGAAGCAGGTAGAGGCCATAACCCACGGCATCGAAAGGCATGATGTGCGTGGCCCGTCGGGCGAACTGGTGAAGATAGAAATCTTCGGGCACGGCGCATTGTGCATGGCCATATCGGGCAAGTGCTACCTGAGCCTGCACAGCAACAACTCCTCTGCCAATCGCGGCGCTTGCATACAAAACTGCCGCCACAAATACACCGTCATAGACCAGGACAGCCAGCAGGAACTGGAGATTGATAACGAGTATATCATGTCGGCTAAGGACCTGTGTACTATTGATATACTCGACAAAATTGCGGCAACCGGCATATCTGTTTTAAAAATAGAAGGCCGCGGCCGCACTGCCGATTATGTATTTGAAACAGTGCGGGTGTATAAAGAAGCGCTTGCCGCGATTGATGAAGGCGCCTACACTGCTGAAAACATTGCCCGCTGGAGAAAAGAACTGGCCACCGTCTTCAACCGCGGATTCTGGGAGGGCTACTACCTGGGCCGCAAGCTGGGTGAATGGAACGAGACCGACGGATCGAAAGCCACCCAGAAAAAAGTGTACCTGGCACAAGGCGTGCGCTACTACCCCAAACTAAAAGTCGCCGAATTCAAACTGGAAAGCGGCAAACTAAAAGTAGGCGACGAGGTGCTGGTGATAGGCCCGGTCACAGGTATTGTTCGCCAGGTGGTGGAAACCATTCATGTGGACAACGGCCCGGTGGAGATAGTTAAACAGGGCTTCAACTTCACCATCCCCTTCAGCGCCCACATACGCCCCACCGACAAACTATACAAACTCATCCCCACCGAATATGCCGACGCTGATCCACTACCGTGACAAGTGCATAGGCTGCAACGTGTGTTTCGAGATGTGGCCTGTGCGGTGGCGCATGTCCACCACCGATGGCAAGGCAACCCTTGTAGGCGGCATCAAAAAGAAGAACCTGCACATACTGCGTGTTTCACCCGGCGAGGATGAAATAAATGTGCGGGTGGCGAATGCCTGCCCGGTGAAGGTGATAAAGGTGCAACCCTAAATCCCTCCCGCTGAAAAATCGGGACCTTGTGCCGGGACTTCACTGGGGAATAGGATTTCGGCTGGGGACCTTGGTCTGATTTTCTCCGTCGTTGGTGTTCTCCACCAACGACCGTGTCTGCCTACAGGCAGGCTCGCGCAGGACAACTCGCATAAGTCAAACTGTTCATTGGCTATTGACTCCCACCTAATCACTTCCTCATTTCCCCTACTTCATAATACCTAACCAATTGTTCCTAAATAGTTTAGCCCTCAAAAAACTTTCTATCATAGACACAAAACTGTACTATCATGCATATTATATTTGTTTATTTGAAAAGTATGTTGTACTTTTGTAACAATCCCACAAGAACAGAAGTTATTGCAATTTCTTCTATATACTTTTCAATGTTTCCATAGGAGAAACTTTCAAAATAATACCATTATTTGTCCGGGAGAATTGAAACATTCCCAATGATTTCGACAAATAAAAAAATGAAAATATCACATTGCAATGTTTTTCATTTTTACTGGAGAATTGAAACATTCACGTTTATTTAGGCAAATTAATTTTTCACTAAAACTTCCCCTCACGCCTATAACCAAAATCTATGGGGTAACTAAAATCAAAAAGGGGTGACACATTGTTAGCACGGTAAAACTAAAATGAAGATTAATGCCGAAAATAGTTCAATGAAATTGTGGATAATTTTATGTGGTAATCCCGATGGCTATCGGGAGGGAAAGAATGAGAAAAACGATTTTTAATAATATAAGCCACAGTAAAGCATTTCAGCCGATTTAGAAAATGAGTTACCCACAAAATATGTGTTACCCCACATGACATACCAACATTTTTTTGACTGGGAATGAAAAAGGGTTGATGATCAGGTGCCGGGTGAGTACTGAAATCAATGAAATTGTTGATGTTCCAGTTAAGCAATGAGGAATGGCGAATCTTTTGAGGTCACAATTTGTGACCTCAAAACTCATATATTTGCAATAACCATTGAATTGTTATGGGTAAAACAACTCACATTCAAATAATTCCAGAGGAAAATATCATCAACAAGATACTTCATATCCGTGGGTGTCGAGTGATGCTGGATAGCGATCTGGCAGAACTTTATGATGTACCAACGAAATCCTTGAATCTGAGGGTGAGGCGTAACCTGATGCGTTTTCCGGACGATTTCATGTTTCAGTTAACAAGGGAGGAATTTGATAACTTGAGGTTTCAAATTGAAACCTCAAGTTGGGGTGGTACTCGATATCTACCATATGCATTTACGGAACAGGGGGTAGCAATGTTATCAAGCGTACTCAATAGCGAAGTAGCAATAAATGTAAATATCCGCATTATAAGAGTATTTACTAAAATGCAGGAGGTAGTAATGGCCAATAAAGATTTATTGCTGCGGATGGAAAAGGTAGAAAAGGAACTGGCGGCCCAGGGCGGAGATATAGAGACTGTGTTTTATTATCTTGACCAGTTCATAAAGTACCACGACAGGCCAATAGAACCGATCGGCTTCCAGCAAAAGGACGGTAAATAATTAACTGCAAGGCGCTATTTGCGGGTTCAAACGTTAAAAATCCTTATTCGCTTTAGTCTATAACCGTTAATTTGTTTATAATGCGTATTTTAGCGGCCCATGCAACCTGATATTTCTATTGTAGTACCCCTTTTTAATGAAGAAGAATCCCTTCCCGAGCTGGTTGCATGGATAGACCGTGTATGCACGGAAAATAAGTTTTCTTATGAAGTAATACTTATTGACGATGGCAGTAAGGACAATAGCTGGGATGTGATCAAAAACCTTTCAGGCGACTATCCAGGAATAAAAGGGATTAAATTTCAGCGCAATTATGGAAAAAGCCCTGCTTTACACGAAGGTTTTAAAGCTGCTTCCGGCAATGTAGTGATAACTATGGATGCTGACCTGCAGGATAGTCCGGACGAAATACCGGAACTGTACAGGATGGTAATGGAGGATGGGTATGACCTGGTAAGCGGCTGGAAAAAGGTGCGGTACGATAATGCGATCACAAAAAATCTGCCTTCGAAGCTTTATAACGGCGTGAACAGGTGGGTGAGCGGTATAAAGCTGCACGATATGAATTGCGGCCTGAAGGCTTATAAACGAAAAGTGATCAAGAGCATAGAAGTATATGGCGAAATGCACCGGTTTATACCGGTACTGGCCAAGCATGCGGGTTTTAACCGGATAGGTGAGAAAGTAGTGCAGCACAGGCCACGCAAATATGGTGTATCTAAATTCGGATGGGAGCGGTTTATCAATGGGTTCCTGGACCTGATGTCCATTCAGTTTGTGAGCAGGTTTGGCAAGAAGCCTATGCACCTGTTCGGAACACTGGGATCTTTTACCTTTCTTATAGGTTTTATTTTAGTTGCATGGATCGTCATAGATAAGCTGAGATTGGGTGTGGATTATGGAGTTACGAACAAGCCTACTTTTTATATTTCACTTACAATGATGATACTCGGTACTCTTTGTTTTTTTACAGGCTTTATTGCCGAACTGGTTGTAAGGAACGCGGTTGACAGAAATGTTTATCTGACTGAAGAGAAAATAGGGTTATAAAAAGGGTGATTAATCCCCCGGAGCACCGCAAAAACCTTACTATTTATATACATTACCGGCTCTTTTTTTTAACATTGCGGTATTAACAATACTTTATTTACCCAACAGCGCAATTCTCATGTATTTCGACCAAATTTGCGCAATTATTTAACATTTTATGCGATTTGTAAAGTATGCCCATTTTACGTTGTTGCTTTTATTGGTAAACTTACCTGTATTTGCACAGCAAACCACCGGAGCCATTACCGGTAAACTGATTGATGCCAGTAGTAATCCTGTATCCTATGCCACTATCACTTTGTTAAAAACCGATTCGTCGGTTGTGAATGGAGCGCTGTCGGATGATGGCGGGTCATTCAGTATTTCAGGAGTTACGGGTGGTAGCTATCTTTTGAGAATCGAGTCAATAGGAATGGAACGGAAAATCATCAGTCTTCAGGTAACGGCTGATGCACCTGGTAAAAAACTCGGAAAAATCAAACTAACCACGAGTGAAAATAAGCTTAGCGAAGTAAATGTGATTGGTGAAAAACCTATCATGGAACTTAAGGTAGATAAGAAGGTATTCAATGTTGAAAAGAACACTACTACAGCAGGAGGAAGCGCCACGGATGTGCTGCAGAATGTTCCTTCGGTATCAGTTGATGCCAGTGGCAATGTAAGCCTCAGAGGTAAAAGCGATGTGACGATATTAATAGATGGCAAGCCTGCCACTTTATTGGGAGCAGATGTAACATCTGCATTACAAAGCCTGCCTGCCGCCAGCATAGAAAATGTGGAGGTAATTACCAATCCATCGTCTAAATATGACGCGCAGGGAACCAGTGGTATCATCAATATAGTGACGAAGAAAGATGGCCGCTTCGGGATGAATGGTACCGCAACATTAGGTGCAGGCACAAACGATAAATATAACGGTAACCTTGGCCTTAATGCAAGAAAAGGTAAATGGAGTGTTTTCCTGAACAGCAGCTACAGGGTGAATAATACGTTCAACGATGTGACAACAAAACGGCAGGATTCCGGCGCGCTTGGCCAATCTTACCATACCTACGAGCACGTGCCACGTACTTTCGGAGGGTCATTTAGTTCTATCGGGGCTACATTTGATCCCAACAAATACAACTCAATAACTGTAACGGAAAACATAAACGCAATGGGCTTTTCTTTTAAAGACCAGTCGGACTACTTTGTTTATAACAGAGCCGGTGAAAACCCTGCCGACTCTGTGTCTCACCAAATCCGCTCTACAGATTTCGGGGTAAAAATATTATCCTCATCATCCGCCATTGACTGGAAGCGCAAATTCAAAAAGAAGGACGAAGAATTGAGTGTGGACGGAACATTTGCCTTTACTGACTTCACAAGGAAACAAAACTACATTACCAGCAATTATTACACCGACACTTCGAAGCATCCCAGAAATCCAATCAAAGAAAATTCACCCGCTACCGGCGGTAATAGTACGGTGACCGTATGGGCGGATTATACCGACCCAATATTTACCAAAAACGGAAAACTGGGTATGGGTTTCAAATCACAGCTTTATGACTTCCATAGTGATAACAATCCCATAATCAGCAGGGCAGGCGGCGTTGACAGCACCGATTATAATTTGCTAAGCAAGTATAAATATTCACAGCAAACACATGCGGCCTATGTAAACTGGAATGATCAGTTAGGAAAGTTCAGTTACCAGGCAGGATTCCGTTTTGAAGATATGATTTACGACGGGAGTGGATTACTGCCAAGCAATGGCAGCGCAAGCAAGGCGTCATTCCATTCCAGTTTCTTCAACTTTTTTCCTTCAGCATTTATTTCCTACATGCTGACCGACAAACAAAGCGTTTATCTGAATTACAGCCGCCGCACCAACAGGCCGGGCTTTATGCAGCTATTGCCTTTTGTTGACCTTTCGAATCCGGGCACTGTAAGTACCGGTAACCCGGGACTTATACCTGAGTTTATCAATAGTGTGGAATTCAGCTACAGTAAATCAGATAACCGGGGCGATAATTTCATTGCCAGCGCCTATTATGCCAGAACGGAAAACCTGATTGAAAAGATCACAACGCCTATTGACGCGGCAACTGCCGTGAAGTACAATGTACCGTCGAACTCGTTGTTGTCAAAACCGGTGAATATCGCCTCCGGCACCACTTACGGGCTTGAAGGTACCGGGCATTTTCAGATGACCAGGGCATGGGATGCAACACTGAATGTGAACTTTTTTGAAAACCAGCTTGTGGTGGGAAGTGCGGATACTGCGCTAAAGAACAACAATGGCTTTACGTGGTTTGGCAAAATAAATACCAACCTGAAACTGCCTGAGAACTTTTCATTCCAGGTAAATGCCAATTATGAATCGCCTAAAGTGATCACACAGGGTAAGCTGAGGGAAACCTACTGGATAGATGTGGCGCTGAAGAAAAGTTTCTGGAAAAATAAAGCCACCCTGGTATTGAACTGCTCTGACATTTTTAATACACACACAACCTATACTACTTACGATCTGCCTGCATTCAGCGAAACCATTAACCGTGTTAAGGAAACGAGGATTGGTAACATTACGTTTACTTATCGTTTCGGAAAGACCGACCAGGGCAAGGGCGCATACAGCGGAATGGGCGGTAAGAAAGGCAAAGGACCTGAAAAAGGAAAACCTGTAAAGCCATCGGATGAAGACAGGGAAAAGAACATGAAGGAAGGAGACGACAATGACCAGCCGGGTGGTGGCAGTGGCGGCGGCCAGAGGAAAGAGAATGGCGGTGGAAGTCATAATTAATTTCACATTTCCTTTTAATAATTTGGTATTATCTTTGATTTAATCAGATAAAAGATTTTATGGCTTCATTATCAAGGGTAATTGTAGTTTTTGCGCTGTTCGTATTCGTATCAGCCGGCGCCAGTGCGCAGTTAGGACGTGATTTTTTGAATGATCCCGGAAAGTCCGTAAAAAAGCTGACCAGAAAAGGTGGCAGCGGCTTGTCGGAATCTGAAGTAGGTGATGGTCTGAAGGAAGCGCTGCGTGTAGGCGCTAAAAACGCTACCTCTAAAGTATCGGCGCCCGATGGTTTTTTTGGCAATGCGCTGATCAAAGTACTTATGCCGCCGGAAGCACAGAAAGTAGAAAAAACACTGAGGGACGTAGGCCTGGGCGACCAGGTGGATAATACTATTCTTTCCATGAATCGGGCTGCAGAAGATGCGTGCACTAAAGCTGTGGAAATTTTCATTGACGCCATTATGAAGATGTCTATCCAGGATGCGATGGCCATACTGAAAGGCGGCAATAATGCTGCTACCAATTACCTGAAAGATAAGACCACTACTGCCCTTACAAACACATTTCGCCCGGTTATCCAGGAATCTCTGGATAAGGTGAATGCAACAAAATACTGGGCAACCATGTTCAATACTTACAATAAATTGCCCACAACCTTTAAAAAAGTTAATCCCGACTTACCAGCCTATGTTACCGAGCGGGCATTGAATGGTGTATTTGTTTACATCGCAGAAGAGGAGGCTAAAATACGAACCAACCCGGCAGCAAGGGTAAGTGACCTGCTTAAAAAAGTATTTGGAAACCAGAATTAAGTTCGTTCCTTCCTGAATTTGTTAGTAATCCTTTACTTATAAATGTTTATTTTATATTAAGTTTTTATTAAAAAAATAAGAAACGGCAATTAACTGCACACTGTTTTCTTAAAGGTTGTGGTATTTTATTAAATAGCTTTATCTTGCACATAGCTTAGAAAGCTTTATAAGTTTTTTATTAAACAATAGAAAGTTATGTCGCAGGAACCGAACCAGGAACAAAATTATGATCTTATTGCATGGTGGAATGAGCAATCTTTTGCCGGTAAAGAACTATTTAAACTCGAAACAACAGGGGAGTTAATCCTTCTGTCCAATACCTATATTAAAGAGCGAACCATTGCAAATATTTCTGAAGAAAACCATGATGTTGTTTTAAAAAATCTGGAAGAAAAATTTGTCGTTGCGGAATCAAAAGTGATGGAACTTGAGGTGGAATGGATGTCAACTGAAGACAAACTGAAACTTGCTGAGAAAGTAGCGCACATCAGGGAGTATAATAACCAGCTTTTAGCAGTAGGCGATTTTTTAAAATTGGGCGCGCTGATCCATGACTGGGAGCATACCCTATACACCTTAACAGAAGAAAATTACGCTTCAAAATTAAAGATTACCGAGCTTGCAGAAAGCCTTTCCGATAGTGAAGAATGGAAAGAGACCACACAGGCCTTCCGGGAAATTGCAGACAAATGGAAACAAACAGGGCATGTAGATAAAGGCAGGAATGACAAGCTGTGGAACAGGATAGAAGCGGCGCGTAAAACATTCCAGGATCGTAAAAGGCTGCATCATGAGGATGAGGAAAAGAACATGCTCCACAACCTGGACCTGAAGATAGACCTGGTGGAACAGGCTGAAGCGATTGCCGGATCGGAAGACTGGAAGAAGACGTCGGATACGTTTCAGCGGCTTACTGATGAATGGAAAACCATTGGCCATACGATAAACAAAAAAAATGAAGAATTGTGGCAACGGTTCATTGCAGCCAAGACCGCATTTTTTGACCGCAAGCGCGACCATTCGAAGAAGATACACCTGGAGCAGGAAAAGAATTATGAAGAGAAACTGGCTATAGTAGAGCGCGCAGAGGCTGTTAAAGAAAGTACTGAATGGAATGCTACTTCACAGGCCTATGCCACTATGATGGAAGAGTGGAAAAAAACAGGACGTGTTCCAAGTGAAAGAGGCGATGAGTTGTGGAAAAGATTTGTGGATGCACAGGATCAGTTTTTCATTGCAAAGAAGCTGCATTTCGGAGAAATAAGGAGTGTGCAGGAGCAGAATTATAACCTGAAAAAGGCCATCTACGACAGGGCTGAAAGAATTAAGAATTCAAATCAGTGGAATGATACTACAGCCGAGATGATAGAACTGCTGGAAGAATGGAAAAAGATAGGTCCTATACCGCGTTCGTATGGAGATAAGATGTGGGAGGACTTCAATGCGGCACGAAAATATTTCTTCGCCCGTAAAGATGCGAACCGGGAACAGCGCAAACAATATCATGAAACGCAAAAAGTTGTCCGTGCTGCAGAGGCGAAGGGCATGGTGAAAAAATTGCTGGATGATATTAAAGAGGAAGAAGAAAAACTGGCAGACTTCAAAAACGGCATTGAAAATATTACACCGGGCAAGAAAGCCGCTGAGCTTCGTGCCCACCTTGAAAATCTGATCAAAGAAAGCACAGCAAGCCTGCAACGTCTGAAAGACAAATATGAACAAGGACAGAAGGATATGAAAGCCGTAGAAAGTAAGCATGCTGAATCAACTACAGCAGAGCATACTGAAACGCCAAAGGATATTTCTGAAGTACCTTATGAAATGACAGCTGAGGCGAATGAGCCGGTTAATACTGAGGAGGAACACAAGGAAGATGAAAGTGCAGGAGCGCAGAATTAAGGGTAACATTCCATCGGTGCGCAATCACGAATGATGGATCAGTTTTCCTCCTTTGTAGTTGCATCCTCTTCAGCTTTACCCCCGATATTAAATAAGCGGTAAGCGATCTGTGCGCCTGTTTCTTCAGGCTTTTGCCATGCGAAGGACTGCTTTTGCACTATGTAGTTTCCTCCTTTATCCAGCACATAGTAGGTGATATTTTTTTTATCGCCTTTCCGGTCAAAGATCACATAGGCTTCGGGTGCCGGTATGCTGCTGTTGGTAACCCAGTTGATGTTGCATGCCCGTAATCCGTTTACAACGACAGGGTCTGCATTGCCACTGATATGGAGGTTCATATTCATGGGCATTCCGGTAAATGGAACCAGTTGCGGATAGAGTACATACAAACGGTACAGCCAGTCGTTATGAGCCGATGTTTTTTTAAGTTCCTGCGCGCACCCGGCCTCTGCCTCAAAAACCCGTGCAGTAAATAGTTTTTCATATTCAGGGTCTGTATTAGGGTCAACCAGTAATTTGTCGAGAATAGTTTTCGCCTCTGAATAGTGTCCCTGCTGCATTTTAAGGCGGGCTACAAAAAGCTGGAAATACTTACGGATGATGGGGCGGTTATCCATCTCTGCCTCTTTTTGAAAACGGTTAATAAAGAACTTGTTGCTGAAATCATGAACCAGGTACCAGATCTCATCCCACGATACAGTGCTTTCGGTAGAGAAGAGCTTATAGATTACCTTGTCGCGTTCGGGGTTCTGGGCAAACTGATTGATGATCAGGAATTGCTGCAGGTATTTTTCACCCAGCTTGCCCGACATGCTCAGCAATACCTTTGGATTATACCACCAGTTGCGGTGTTCGAACTTATCCATTTGCCAGGACTGTTCCTTGTTAATGAGTTTTATGAGCTGGATGCTGAAATCATAATGGCTCTGCCCGAGCGTTGTACCGATGTGTAATTCTTTAAATTCCGCGGCCCTGTCAATATATTTTTGAGATTCAGTAATCTGTCCGTCATAGAGCATGCATCGTGCAAGTGCAATATTATACCAGCCATAACCGGGTGTAGACCCTGCAGCCTTGATCATATTCCTGGAGAGTAATTCACCTGTCTTTGGTTTTGATTTATAAATATCCAGAATTGATGTGTAGTACACCCATTCCTGCAGCCGTTTGTCGCTGGCATCCTGCATGGAAGCGAGGTTGTATTCTTCTTCAGCAGTTTTGAAATCACCGCAGATAACCCGGAAGTTCGCATAGTTGTTATGAGGCAGCCTGCCCCCCTTACGCATCAATTCAAAATAATGATCAGCGGAATCAATATTAAATGAATAACTGTAAAGAATGTTCTTGTAATGGTACACACTCATTTTTTCATTCGTTTCATAGTTGCCCAGGTATTGAGCTATAGGAGCGTTTATTGACTTATTTTTCTCAATCATCAATATGCATGTATCGAGATAGTTGTTTGCCAGTTGTTCATTTTCGTCAATAGAATTTTTAAGAAAGGAATATTTCGAACTGGTATAAAAACGATTGCGGTGCACGGTCCAGGCCAGGTAATTGTAGGTATCCATGGCATAATGGAGCTGGAATTTATATTTAAGGGTACGGCGGAGCAGGGCATATACTTTATCTACCTGGTCGGTATTTGCATAGCAGGTCATCAGGTAGTAAGCAATTGCGGTATAATCGGGCGGGAACTGGCGGATTGGATACAAAACCATTATATCGCTGGTGCGGGTGGCAAGCGCTTTTGAATAGTCATGTTCAATAAGTTCGAGCGCGCGCTCAAGCGGAATAGCTGCATTTTTATAGCCCAGATAATCGGCGGCATGTTCATATTTATACTGGCCTTCAATCATCCAGCCAACATAATAAGTGCTGTCTATACGCTTGAACTCCCGGGAGCGGGGCAACATATCTTCAGGGCTTATACCGATTGCCCGCTTGGCGTCTATGTCGAAGAGCCTTTGCTGCATTTTATCGGCAGGGTGTGGCGGCCAGAACTGGCGGGCAATGGTTGGTTGCTGCCCATGAGCCTGTCCATGCGGCTGGTCCCTGCCTTGTTGTGCCCTGGCTGCTGCCTTTGAAGGATCGTCCTGTGCAGATAAAATCCCGGCACTGAGCATCAATGCCAGTGTACATAATAGGACGATTGACTTTTTAAATTCAAAATTCACGTTGTCTTGTTGACAGGTTGACTAGTTGATCTGTTGACAGGTTGATAGGTTGACTTGTTGATTGGTTGCCGTTTGGCAGGGTTCATGATGACAAGTATTTATTATGAATAAAGTTTTAGGCGGGCCAGACGTTCAGTTTCTTTAGCTATAATGCCTTCCAATGCCTTTAGTTTGCCATCTTTATTCCTGTATATAAGGCGATGCTCGAGTACGGCGCGTGCAGTGTCTTTAACATCGTCCTCTATCACATAAGTGCGGCCATGCACCAATGCATAGGCGCGGAGGCATTTCAGGAAGGCGATACCGCTACGTGTGGAGGCGCCGAGTGAAATATCCTGGTGCTCACG